>JBJMNM010000500.1:0-10037 GCA_045804305.1 Gemmatimonadaceae bacterium
AAAATGTATGACTCTCCACCTTCTCCCGCAGCCGCTCCGCGAACGTAACCGCGGCATCCAGAACCGTCCCAGGAAGAATCAGGAGAAACTCCTCGCCGCCGTATCTGCCGACCCGGTCGATCTCGCGCGCCTCGTCCTTGAGGATGCGGGCGAGCTGCTTGAGCACCTCGTCCCCCGCCTGGTGGCCGTAGGTGTCGTTCACGCTCTTGAACTTGTCGAGGTCGCACATCACGAGCGAGAACGGCTCGTTGAGCCGCTGCGCGTGCTGGAACATCTCCTCGATGCGCTCGTTGAGGTGCCGGCGGTTGTCGAGCCCCGTGAGGCCGTCGGTCTGCGACATGTGACGGAGGCGCTCGTTCACCTCGAGCAGCTCCTTCTCGCGCTCCTCGAGCGCCTCCTGCAGCCGCTTGATGCGCAACATGGACCGGAGCCGGGCCTTGAGCTCCGCGAAGTCGATCGGCTTGGTGATGTAGTCGTCGGCGCCCGATTCCAGCCCCTGCACCTTGTCCTCGGTGGAGTCGAGGGCGGTCTGCATGATGATGGGAATGAATGGCAGCGACCTGTTGCCCTTGATGCGGCGGGCGACCTCCATGCCGTCGATGTCCGGCATCATGACGTCGAGGAGGATCAGATCGGGGGGGTTCTTCTCCACGTCGGCGATGGCCTCGGCGCCGTTGTCGCAGGCGTCGGTGGCATACCCCCAGCTTTCGAGGCGCACGCGCAACACCTCGATGTTGTCCTCGTGGTCGTCCACCACGAGGATGCGCGCGCGGGCGTCGGCCCGCTCGGCGACCACCGGTGTGGGCGTCTCGACGGGCTTGGCGACGCGCGCCTCCGTGGGCGCGTCGGCGTCCACTAGCGCGCTCGCGTGGCCGTTCTGGGTCTCAGCGGGCATTCTGGGTTGCGTCCTTGCCGAGGAAACGCTGCACCTCGGCCACCACGGCGCGCGGCTCACACGGCTTCGCGAGGTAGCCGTCACACCCGACCTCCATCGCCTTCTCCCGGTCAGACGCGAGCGCATGCGCCGTCAGCGCGATGATCGGGATGTCGCGCGTGACCGGATCGTGCTTCAGCACCTGCGTCGCCTCCCACCCATCGATGATCGGGATGGAGATGTCCATGAGGATCAGATCCGGCTTCTCCGCGCGTGCCTTGGCAATCCCCTCCTCCCCGTTCAGCGCCTCGCTCACCTCGTAGCCGAAGTGGCGCAGAATCGTGGAATAGACGATGCGGTTGTCTTCATTGTCCTCGACGAGCAGGACGGTCTTTCCATTCTTAGCCATCATGGCCTCATACCGCTGGCACGTGGTTGGGATCGCGTCCGACGCTCGCGGGGAGAGTGGCGAGCACCAGGGCGTCCGACGACTACGGCAAAGCACACCTCGGGACGGGACGCCGCGCGTCGACCTGAGGGACGTTCATTCACAGCGCAATCGGGACCTCTGGACGCAAGTTCCAAACCACCACCGACCTCCACAATAAGCTTCCCATGTCCTACGCCGGACCCTCGCGGGGCAGCGGCTCTGCCCGCACCGCACGCTCCTCACGCGCCACTTCCTCGGCCGTGCGGCCGACCCCCACGCACAGCCGCAACCCCGCCGCCTCATCGAACGGGCTCGAGACCGATTGGGGCCAGGTCGCGCTCTTCGGTGCCGGTCTCGCGCTCGGCATCACCCTGGGGGCCGGCGCGGCCCTGCTCACCGCGCCTCGAACCGGGGAGGAGACCCGAGCCGTCCTGCGGGGCCGCGTGGGCCGGTTCCGCCGCACGGCGGGCCGGAAGAGCCACGACGTGTGGGACGACCTCCGCGACGAGCTGGCCGGCGTGCAACACGCCATCCGCCGACGGAAGCTCAAGCGAGCAGCGGAGCGCAATCGACGACGCGAGCTGGACCTGGAAGCCGCGCTCGAGTAGCCCACGAATGACGAAGGGGCGGCGCCGCTAGCGGCGCCGCCCCTCGTCGTGCGCGCCGGTCAGCGGACCTCGCTCACCTCGCTGGACGCCTCCTGCTGGAAGTGCTTGTCGTTGTATTCCGTGGGGGTGCCGCGGATCGTCGCCTCGTACTGCGCCCGTGCCCGATCCTTGTCGTTGCGCGCCGCGTAGACGCGCGCCAGATCGAGGTGATGCACGAGCCGGCCCGGCTCCTCGGCCACGGACTGCTCCATGTAGCGCACCGCGTCGTCCCAGTTCGCCGAGTCGAACACTCGGCCGCCAAGGAAGTTCTTCGCCATGAAGCGCGTCATGCCGCTCAGCCGCATGATGTTGTAGTTCCACATCCCCATCACGTGCAGGGCACCGGGATGCTTGGGATTCAGCTTCAGCGCCTCCAGCGCGTGCGCGCGCACGTCGCCCGCGTACCGCACCCGGTCGCGCGCGCCGAGCGAGAGTGCCTTGCGGCCCAGCGCGCGGGCGAGATGGAAGTGTCCTTCCGCATCGCCGGGATTCGCCTCGACGGCGCGACGCGCGTATTGTTCTGCCTGCGAATACAGCCGGTCGCGCTCTTCCGGGCTCGGGTTGAACTCGCCCACATCCACCGCTTCGCGCGTTGCCTTCCACAGCGCTTCGTAATTCGCCGGCTCCATCTTCACCGCCGCCTCGTAGTGCTGGAGCGCACCCGGGGCGTTCATCGCTGCATGATCGCGGTCGCCAAGCGCGATGTGCTCCGTGGCCGACTGCGCCACGACGCTCGCCGGCAGCGTCACGATCGCCAGCGCAGCCGCGGCGATCACGAGACGGCGCGTCGCAATGGACATGAACATGAGAGGACTCCAGGATGCAGGTGAGCGGGCGGCTCGAGGAACGTGAGCCCCGTCATGCGGTGCCCCGGCCCAGGCCGGCGCGGTGGGTCGCTGAGTGTATGAATACCCCAGAGAACGGTCAATGCTCGCACTACGCCTGATCGAGCGGAAGCGGGACGGGGGACGGATCGAGGCGGGAGAATGGCGGGCGCTCGCGAATGCCTACGCGACCGGCCACGTGCCGGACTATCAGATGGCGGCCTTTCTCATGGCCTGCTTTCTCCGCGGGCTCGATCGCGCCGAAACGCACGCACTCACCGAGGCCATGCTGCGGAGCGGCGAGACGCTGGACCTCGCGTACCTGGGCCGCCCGCGCATCGACAAGCATTCCACGGGAGGCGTGGGCGACAAGGTCTCCATCGTGCTCGCGCCCCTCATCGCGTCGCTCGGGGTGGCGGTGCCGATGATGTCCGGGCGGGGGCTCGGTCATACGGGTGGCACGCTCGACAAGCTCGAGTCCATCCCGGGCTTTCGCACGGATCTGTCGCTGGCCGAGGCGAAGCATCTGCTCGAGGACCTCAACTGTGCGCTCCTCGGCCAGACGGCGCAGATCGCGCCCGCGGATCGCAAGATGTATGCGTTGCGCGACGCGACGGGGACGGTGGAATCCATCCCCCTCATCGCGGCGAGCATCATGAGCAAGAAGCTCGCGGAAGGGCTCACCGGCCTCGTGCTCGACGTCAAGCGCGGCTCCGGGGCCTTTCTGCCGGAGCTGGAACGCGGGCTCGAGCTGGCGCGCACGATGATCGAGCTCGGTGCCGACCACGACACGCCTGTCGTGGCATTGCTCACGGCCATGGACCGTCCACTTGGCCGCGCGTGCGGCAACGCGCTCGAGGTGGAGGAGTCGATCCTCGCGCTGCGAGGCGAGGGCCCACCCGACCTGATGTCGGTCACCTACGCGCTCGGCGCCGAGATGCTCGTGCTGGCGGGCGGTGCACCGGATACGGACACGGCGCGCCGGCGAATGGAGCAGGCGATCGGCACGGGTCGCGCGGCCGAGCACTTTCAGAAGATCATCGAAGCGCAGGGGGGCAATCCCGCCGTGGTCGACGACCCGGCGCTGCTCCCGCAGGCGGCGGAGGTGGAGCTCTTCGCGGCACCGCGACGCGGATTCGTATCGCGCGTGGAGCCGCGCGCGGTCGGTCGTGGCATCACGGCGCTCGGCGGCGGTCGCTCGTCCATGGAGGACGTGCTCGATCTCTCCGTGGGCTTCATGATCACGGCGCGGCCCGGCGATTGGGTGGAGCAGGGGGAGCCGCTCGCCACGATCTTCGCGCGAGATCGTGCCGGCGTGGAGAGCGGCCGCGCGGCGCTGCGCACGGCGATCGCGATCGCCGACGAAGCGGATCCCCCACTGCCCCTCGTGTCACATCGCGTGACCGGTGCGGGGGTGGAGCAGTTCGCCAATACCTGACGCAGGCGCGGCGCTTGCGGCGTTTGATCCTGTCGTCCTGAGGGAGCGAAGCGACCGAAGGACCTGCACTTTCCCATTCCTGCACGTGCAGGTCCTTCGCTGCGCTCAGGACGACAACAGTGAATACTTCAACCTGGAGACTCCCATGCCGCCCAGAATCGCCAAGCTCGCCGGACTCGGAGCCTTCGCCGCGTGCGGTGGGATCGCGCTGCTATACGTGCTGTTCCTCGTCATCACTCGGCCGGCGCCGACGTCGGGCATGGATGGCACGCAGCGTTTCATCGCGTGGCTCAGCGTCGCGGGCGTGCTGCTCGCGCTCCTCGGCGTCCACCTGCTCGTCGGACGCCAGCTCCTCGCCATGGCGCGGGGAGAATCGCAGCCCGTCTGACGCGCCGGCGCGTTAGTCCGCGATCCGCCTGGAGGAAGTGGAGCGCGGCCGGCCAAAGACCTGGGCCCAATACAGCCGCCCGTTGCGGCCGACGGCCACGCCGGTGCCGATCTCGGTGAACTCGCTCGAGAGGATGTTCTCCCGGTGGCCGGGTGATTTCATCCAGCTCGACATGACCTCCGCGGCGCTGCGCTGGCCCTCGGCGATGTTCTCGCCGGCGGCCCGCATCGGGTACGACACGGCGGCGAGGCGCGACTTGAGCGTCGGGTAGGCCGTGCCCGGCAACGCGTGCGCCATCGTACCGGTCTTCGCCATCTGCTCGGCCTGAAGCTGCGCGGCGCTCATGAGATTCACGCTGCGCGACAACCCCGATCTGCCGCTCGCGCGACGCACGGCGATGGTTCGCACCAGGACGTCGTCGGCGGCATCCCGCAGCGCGGCGTTGCTCGGAGCACGCGAAGAGCCACCCGCCGAGCCGCGCGTGCTCGCGCAGGCGCCAAGCGACAGGAATGCGAGCGGCAGCAGGGCACGCCTGGCTCGTGAGATCTGGAACATCACCTGATCAGGATCGAAGATCGAACGCGGTTCGCGCGGGATTGCGCCGCCGGATGGTGGGAAATGGGCGGCGCCTGCGTCAGTGAGGGCCGTCACGCCACAGCGGCCAACGGCCGAGCACGCCTGCGGACAGTCCCGTCGACCCCCTATTGGCGGCAGCCGCCGGTCGGATCGGGCCTTGGCTTATCCACGACCAATCGGTCCTTCCGGTTCGCCACCGCGCCGGCGATGTCGCCGACGAACTGCGCGACACGACTCAGGTGATCGTAGTCGATGTACTGCGGCTCGTCGGTGACCTGGTGATAGTCGGTATGATAGCCGAGCGAGAAGTACGTGATCGGGATGCCGTAGCGAGCGTACATGTAGTGATCGCTGCGGCAATACCGATTGAGCGGATGCCCATTGGCGTCGAACGACGCGTCGATCTCCATGTGCGGCGTGCGAGCCGCGTTGAGCGAGTCGATCAGATCGCCGAGCTGTGTGGAGAGACGGCGCGGACCGATGAGCTGGATGTTGTTGGGCCCGCGGCCCATCACGTCGGTGCTCTTGCCGCGCCCCACCATGTCCATGTTGAGCTGCGCGACGATCGAATCACGCGGCACCGTTGGATGGTCCGTGAACCACTCGGAGCCCCACAGCCCCTTCTCCTCGCCCGTGTGCGACACGAAGAGCAGCGACCGCCGCGGACGCGTCGGAGCCGCCGCGAAGCTCTGGGCGATCTCGAGCAACGCCACGGTGCCCGACCCGTCGTCGTCGGCGCCGTTGTTCACCGAATCGGCGCGCGCACCGCCATGCACCAGCGTCAGGCTGTCGCGCAACGCGCGGATGCGCTGCGCCTCGGCGGGCGTTGGCACGCGAACGGTGTCCTGCACGCCCTGGCGCCGGACCACCATGTTATTCGCGAGCACCGAGTCATGGTCGAGCGGGCGCGGCGTGAGCCCGATGTGATCGTTGTGCGCGCCGACCGCGACATACTCACCATTCACCGCGGGATCGCTGCCGGGGAGAATGCCGACGACGTTGCGCGCCGGATACGGCGCCGGCGTCTCCACGAGACCGACGTCGCCGGAGAGCGTGCGGCCCGCCGTGCCGACCGCGACGCCGTCGAGCGTGTTGACGCCCAGCATCCGCGCCGCCGCGGCGGGCGTGACGAGCAGCGCAGCCGGGGCCGCGCCAGTCACGTCGGCGCTGCGAACCCGCGTGAGAGGCGTGCGCAGCCGCCGCAGCGTGTTGGGCGACACGGCATCGAGCGTGGCACCCACGATCGCCGCAGCGTCGGCGTACTGCGTGAGCGGCCCGCGCGCAAAGATGCGCCAGTCGCGCTGTCCTGTGGCGGCAGGCGGCACCGTGAAGATGACGACCTTGCCGGCCGCATCGCGCGGCGCGATGAGTTGCCCGCCGATCTGTCCGCCGTACACCACGCGCGCACCGTCCAGGGTGCGCGTCGTCGCGCCGACCGGCAGCGCACGCCCAGCGAGGCCGGCGTAGAATGGAAGGACGTCGGTCCCCAGCGCCAGCGGTGCGCCGTCCACGGCCACCTGTCGCGTGCTGTCGATCCGCGCGATCACGATGGGGACGGCCTGAAAGAACGTGCCATTGTCGCCGGCGGGCCGGAGGCCAATCCGCTGCATCTCGGCGGCGATGTAGTTCGTCGCGCGGACGTTGCCGAGGGTGCCCGCCTCCCGACCGAGCATGGAGTCGTCGGCCAGGATGTAGAGGCGCGTCATCAGGTCGGCCGGCGTGATGGCCGCTTCGGTCGGGGCCGGCGTGTGGGACCGCGACGGCTCAGTCGCGGTCCTGGCGACCGTACCAGTGGTGGCGCAGCCGGCCAGCAACGAGAACGAAAGCAGGGTGAGACGATTCATTGGCACCGAGCGTGAAGTTGGCAATTCGGGATGCCGAAGTATCACGCGCGGATCGGGGGAAGGCGAGCGGAGGGGTTGGCGCGAATCGACCGGCACCGATCCGGCACCACCCGTTAAACTGATAGCTTCACGGCTTCCGGAGACCCGATGAACAAGCGCATCAGAAAGAAGAAATTACGCCAGCTCCTGCTCGCCGAGCTCGCCACGCGGTTTCGCTCGCCGGAGGATGCGATCGTCTGGCTCGAGTCGGCCGCGACCGAGCTGGAGGGACGCACGCCGCGCGAGGCGATCGCCGCGGGCGAAGTCGAGCGGGTGACGCTCGTGCTCGACGCGATGAACCGGAGCGCGGTGTCGTCCTGAGCGTGGCGAAGGACGACAGGCATGGTACACCGCTCAGTCGCCGAGCACCGCCCGGGCGGGATCCAGGTCGCCGGTATAGTATGGCATCAACGCCTCCTGGAACACGAGCGTGTACCGCGCGCTCACCACGGCGCTGGCCGCCTGCACCTGGGCCCCGCGTGCCAGCGTGAGCTCCAACAGCGTGGACGAGCCGATCTTGTAGCGCTGCTCGGTGGTCGACACCGCGAGGTCGGCCGCCTTCTGCTGGGCCTCGGCGGCGGCGAGCTGCTCGCGCGTCGACTCGTGATCGAGGTAGGCGCGCCGTACCTCGAGGGCGATCGTCTGTCGCTCATTCGCCAGCGCGAGACGGGCGTTGTCTTCCTCCAGCTTCGCCTGTTGCGTAGCCGCCGTCGTGGCGCCGCGATCGAAGAGCGGGATCGACACCCCGATGCTGACCGAGCCGCCGCGGCGCTGATTGAGCTGGTCCGAGAAGGCAAGGTCGTTCGTCGAGTTGTACGCCGTGTTGTAGCCGGCGCTCAGCGACACGGTGGGCAGACGGCTCGCCGTCGCGGCCTTCGTCCCCTGGGCGGCCGCCTCCACCCGATCCTGCTCGGCCACGAGATCGGCGCGGCTCGCGAACGCCCGGTCGAGCAGACTGTCGAGCTGAAAGCTCCGTGCGACACGTGCGCCGGTGGGCATCGCCGGCGGCGCGAAGTCGTACGTCGCACGCGGATCGAGTTGAAGGGTCTGAATGAGCCCGATCTTCGCGAGCTCCACCTGATGCTCGGCCGTCACGACGCTCGATCGCGCGCCGGCCGTGGTTGCCTGCTGCTGATAGAGCTCGGAGATCGGACGTGCGCCGGCCGCGACCAGCCTCTGAAGCTGCGACTCCTGAGCCTCCTGCGCGGCGAGGTTCTGTCGCTGCACCTGGAGCTGCGCCTGGGTCGTCACGAGCGTGAGAAAGTCGGAGGCCACCGTGAAGACGGTGGTCTGCCGCGCGCGCGTGAGGTCGCCGTTGCTGGCGGACTCGCTCAGCTTCGCCGCGCGCAGCTCGCTCACGTTGCGGAGGCCGTCGAAGAGCACGACCGAGGAGGAAAGTCCCGTGCTCAGCGAATGGGACGTCTGGTCGCTGATGCTCCCGTCGATCTGGCTGAAGTTCCGGCCGACGTTCTCGGCGCTCTGGGTGACGAGTGACAGCGTCGGGAGAAATGCGCTCTTCCTGCTCGCGACGTTGGTCGCGCTCATCGCGGCCGCGTTCTCCGACTGCTTGAGCGTCGCGTTCTGACGCAGCGCGATTGCGATAGCATCGTTGAAGGTGATCGTGGCAGGCGTCGTGCTCGCCGCTGCGGTGGCCGCGACGCTCTGCGCGCCCGCAGGGGCGGTGAGCGCCGCCACCATCAGCCCGAGCGCCGCGACCGTCGCGCGCCGGCGAGCATGGAATCGATCGATGTATCCGTGCATGGAAGTCGTCCTCTCGTGTGGATGCGTGACGGTGCTACTCGAAGCGCAGGGCCTGAATCGGGTCGAGCGCGGCCGCCTTGCGGGCCGGGTAATAGCCGAAGAAGATGCCGACCGCGGCTGAGAAGCCGACGGCGAGGAAGACCGCCGACACAGGCGTCACGATCGTCCAGCCGGTCAGGCGTCCCACGAGGGCCGCGCCACCCGCGCCCGCAGCGAGGCCGACCAGCCCACCCATCAGGCACATCACGATGCTTTCGACAAGGAACTGGAGCAGCACGTCGCCGCCGCGCGCGCCGATGGCCATCCGGATGCCGATCTCGCGCGTGCGCTCCGTGACCGACACCAGCATGATGTTCATGATGCCGATGCCTCCCACGATGAGCGACACCGACGCGATCGCCGCGAGCAGCGAAGTCATGACGGAGCTGGTGCTCGTCGCCGCCTGCGCGATGGCGGTCTGGTCGCGCACGGTGAAGTCGTCCGGCGCGCCAGTTGGCAGCCCGTGCGCGTCGCGCATGATGCCCCTGATCTCCTCCTGCGCCGGTGCAAGCTGGTCCGGCATGAAGGCGCTCGCGAGGATCTGCCCGAGGAAGCTGAAGCCGCTCAGTCGCGTCTGCGCCGTCGTATACGGGATCAACACCACATCGTCCTGATCGGAGCCGTTGGCCGTCTGGCCTTTCGCGGCCAGCACGCCGACGACCGTGAAAGGCGTCTTGCCCAGCCGGATCGCGGCGCCCACCGGATCATTGTCCGGAAAGAGGTTGCGCGCCACGGTCGCGCCGAGCATCACGACGTTGCGCTTGGCGCGGACGTCGTCGTCGCTGAACAGCTCGCCGCTGGACACACCCCAATCGCGAATCGTGAGATAATCGGTGGAGACAACATTGACCTCCGTGCGCCAGTTCCCCGTGCCGCCCACGATCTGGGTCCGCGTCACGATCACCGGCGAGATCGCCGAGAGCATCGTCGCCTGCGCGCGAATGGCATCGACGTCCTCCACCTTGAGGCGGTTGAACGACTGCGCGCCCTGGCTCGCGCCACCCTGCTGCGTGCTGCCGGCGGTCACGACAGAGAGGAAGTCAACAGCAGCAACTAGAAGAATGCACGGAAGCGAAAGTCCTCACGGCGACCTCACGAGCACGCGGTATCCGTGGGGCGGAATGCCGATGCTGCCGCGCGTCGGGAGTGCCACCTTGGACTTCCCGAACCAGTCGGT
>JBJMNM010000501.1:0-2630 GCA_045804305.1 Gemmatimonadaceae bacterium
TCTCACGGTGCGGCTGCGCGGCATCGGCGGCAACACGGACGGCATCGGCACCAGGGTGATCATCACGCACGGCACCACGACGCAGGTGCTCGAGCAGATGCCGGTGCGCGGCTTCCAGTCCTCCGTCGATCCGCGCCTGCATTTCGGGCTGGGCACTTCCGCGCGCATCGACTCGCTCGTCGTGATCTGGCCCGACCATCGGTTCCAGACTCTCACCAACGTCGCCGCCGACACCCTCCTCGAGCTGTCACAGCGGAATGCATCGGGCAGGTACCAGTACCGCCGGTCTGCGCCCGCCGAGAAGCCGTTCTCTGACGTTTCGGCGCAGCTCGGGATCGACTTCAAGCACCAGGAGAACACGTTCTTCGATTACAATCGCGAGCCGCTGATGCCGCATCTCCTCTCCACCGAGGGACCGGCACTGGCGGTGGCGGACGTGAATGGGGATGGGCTCGACGATCTCTACGTGGGCGGCGCCAAATGGCAGGGCGGACGCCTGTATCTGCAGCAGCGCGACGGACGCTTCCGCGCCTCCGCCCAACCCGCCATCCAGGCCGACAGTTTGAGCGAGGACGTGGACGCCGCGTTCGTGGATGTGAATGGCGACCGCTTCCCCGATCTGCTGGTCGTGAGCGGCGGCAACGAGTTCTGGGGGCAGGAGGAAGCGCTGCGGCCCCGTCTCTACCTCAACGACGGACGCGGCAACTTCCGGCGTGACAGGTCGGCGCTGCCCGACATCTTCGAGAACGGCTCGTGCGTGGTCGCCGGAGACTTCAACGGCGACGGGCACGTCGATCTGTTTCTCGGAAGCCGCGTCGTGTCGAAGCAGTACGGACTCATTCCCACGAGCCACCTGCTCCAGAACGACGGCGCCGGCCACTTCACGGACGTGACGAAGTCAGTGGCGCCGGCGCTCTCCGAGGCGGGCATGGTCTCGTCGGCGGCCTGGCTCGACTACGACGGCGACGGAAAGCTCGACCTCGTGGTCGCGGGCGAGTGGATGCCGGTTCGCGTGTTTCATCAGGAGAGCAGCCGGTTCGTCGACCGCACGAACGAGGCCGGTCTCGGCGGCACCAACGGCTGGTGGAACACCGTCGCCGCCGCCGACCTGCGTGGCACGGGTCGCAAGGATCTCGTGCTCGGCAACCTCGGGCTCAACTCGTACATCAAGGCGTCACGCAAGGAGCCGGCGCGCCTGTACGTCGCCGACTTCGCGCAGAATGGCTCGCTCCAGCAGATTCTCACCTTCTACAAGCACGGCGTGAGCTATCCGATGGCGGGCCGCGACGAGCTCGTCCGACTGATCCCGTCGCTGCGCAGCCGCTATCCGTCGTACAAGTCGTTCGGCGCGAGCACGATCGAGGACATCTTCCCCAAGGCCGCGCTCCAGGGCGCACAGGTGCGAGAAGCGTACGATTTCGCGAGCGCAGTCGGCATCAACAACGGCAACGGAACGTTCACGCTCATGCACCTTCCGGCGGAAGCGCAGCTCGCGCCCGTGTATGCCGCCCTCGCCGACGACTTCGACGGAGATGGCACGACGGATCTCGTGCTGGGCGGCAACTTCTACGGGGTCACGCCAGTGCGCGGCCGCTACGACGCGAGCTATGGACTCATGCTGCATGGGCTGGGGGACGGCCGCTTCCAGTCGGTGGACATGGAGGCGAGCAATCTCCTGATCGAGGGCCAGGCGCGACACATGAAGCTTCTGCGGCACGCCAATGGCGACCGGCTCATCGTCGTGGCGCGAAACGACACGACACTTCAGATCATCCGCGCGCCGCGTGCTGACGGGCCACGCCGGCTCGCCCGACGCCGCTGATGGTGGCCATGCCGTGGCGAATCGCGCTCGCATGACCGCAGGCACACTCGCTTTCAACCCCCGATCCATGTCACGCCTCTCATTGCTTGTCGCGCTCGCACTGCTCGGGGCATGCCGGAGCGCTCCGCCACTTCCCGCACCGATCTCCGCGTCGGCTCCCTCGCCGGCGGTCGAGCGCTACGACCCTTCCCGCGCGCTCGGCCCGCTGTTCCATGACGTGCAGATGGCGCGGGTCTTCCCCGATTCCAAGACGTTCGTGGACTCTCGGCCACTGTTCGCGCCGGCCGACATCGCCGCGCGATACCTCGCGGCCAGGAATGCCTCCGACTTCGATCTGCGGGCGTTCGTGATGCAGCACTTCGAGATCCCTCGTGCAGCCGGCGCGGACTATCGCGCCGACACGACGCGCACGATGGAAGAGCACATCCGCGCGCTCTGGCCCGTGCTGAGCCGCGCGCACGACACCCCGGATCCGCGCTCATCGCTCATCCCGCTGCCCAACCCCTACGTGGTGCCCGGCGGACGTTTTCGCGAGGTGTACTACTGGGACTCCTATTTCACGATGCTCGGGCTGGTCGAGAGCGGGCGCACCGATCTCATGGGCAACATGCTCGACAACTTCGCCTACCTCGTGCGCACCGTCGGGCACATCCCGAACGCGAATCGCACGTACTACCTGAGCCGCAGCCAGCCGCCGTACTTCGCCGCGATGGTCGGCATGTACGCGCGCGCCACGGACACCACGCGTGCGCTGCGGTATCTCGACGCTCTCGAGGGAGAGCACGCCTTCTGGATGGAGGGCGCCGAA
>JBJMNM010000502.1:0-2713 GCA_045804305.1 Gemmatimonadaceae bacterium
GTTCGGGCTCTCCGAGGGGATGGTGCTCGCCGGATCCGGTGACAAGCCGGGGATTTACCTTCTATCCCCGGACGCGGGCGCCGAACCCGGGATGAAGGTGAAATAAAGCGAAAAAAGCTCAACGCAGAGGACACGGAGGGCCGCAGAGGACTGCCTGAACGGGATGGTTCAGGCGCCACGTTGCCTCTCGTCGGCACATAAGCTGATACTTTGGGGCCGCCAGGTTGGCCTCGTGCCGAGGCCCGCCTGATCTGAAGATCCGACCGAGTGCATGTTTTTTCACAGGCTGGCACCCAAACCGAGCAGGGGGCAATGGAATTCGATCTGACGGACGGCATCGCGGTTCTCGAACGGACGCCGCACGCGTTGCGCGCGATGCTCGGCGGACTCCCGTCCACGTGGGCCGACGCGACCGAAGGTCCGGAGACGTGGAGCCCGTACGATATCGTGGGACACCTGATCCATGGCGAGCGTACCGACTGGATTCCGCGCGCGCAGATCATTCTCGCGCAGGGAGCGAACCGCCGCTTCACGCCGTTCGATCGCTTCGCACAGTTCCGCGAGAGTCAGGGGAAGTCGCTCGCCGATCTCCTGGACGAGTTCACGCGGCTGCGCGCCGAGAATCTCGCCACACTCGCGGGATGGCAATTGACGGAGGCGCAGCTCGACCTGGACGGCGAGCATCCGGCGTTCGGGACGGTCACGCTGCGACAATTGCTGGCAACGTGGGTGGCGCACGATCTGGGACATGTCGCGCAGACGGCGCGTGTGATGGCGAAGCAGTACCGCGAGGCGATCGGGCCGTGGCGCGAGTATCTCACGATCATGGACCGTTGAATGTGACGAGCGTCGGACTCGTCGGCGGGCTCGGACCGGAATCGACGATCGACTATTACCGCCGCATTCTGGAGGTATGGGCGCGGGACGACCCCTCCACCGCTCCGTCCGTCGTCATCGACAGTCTCGATGTCCAGCGTGCGCTCCGCCTCGTCGACACCGACCGGCCGGCGCTGATCGAGTATCTCCTCACTTCACTGCGCCGCCTCGCCGGTGCGCGCGTCGACTTCGCGGCGATGACCGCCAACACGCCGCACATCGTGTTCGACGAGCTCGCGTCACGGTCGCCCGTGCCGCTCGTGAGCATCGTCGAAGTGTGCGCCCAGGAAGCGCGACGGCGCGGCCTGCGTCGCCTGGCGCTACTCGGCACGCGTTTCACCATGGAAGCACCATTCTACGCCGAGGTCTGTGGGCGGTACGGGATCGCGGTGGTGTCGCCGAACGAGGCGGAGCGTATATGGCTGCACGACCGATATGTCGGTCAGCTCCTCCAGGGCGAGTTCCGCGATGACACTCGGCAGCGGATCATCGCGCTGGTCGGTCGTCTCCGCGATGAGGAAGGCATCGATGGAGTCATCCTCGGCGGGACCGAGCTGCCGCTGCTCCTGCCTGCGCCGGTCATCGCGGACGTCCCCGCGCTTGACACCACCGGGCTGCATGTGGATGCTATCGTGAGACGCCTGCGTCAATCCGCCGCGACGACATCATTCAACCACGCCAATCATGCGCATTGACCGATGCATCGGCGGCTACCTCGTCGTGGCCGCGACGCTCCTTGCCAGCCATGACGCAGCCGCGCAGGCGGCCACCGACTCCATCGGACCTCGGCGAGGGACGTGGGGTGTCGAGGCGTCGTATGGCTCCTCCGCAAGCGCCACGCTGCTGCGATTCTCGTCGCCGCGGGCTGCGTGGATGCTCGGAGCGTCGTTCGTCATCGGCCAGGAGACGTCCGACGAGCCGCTGGACTTCGTTGGCAACACCACCCGCAGCACCCACACGCTTGGAATCGTCGAGCTGCGCGCCGGCCGCCGCTGGTGGACCGGTGGGCTGAACGAGGCCATGCGACCATTCGTCGGGCTCGGCCTGGGCGGCCGGTACGCGAACGCGAACAGATCGCGGCAGACCGCAGGAAGCCTGATCGGCGAGCTTGGCGCGACGTACTTCTTTGGCTCTCACGTGAGCCTTGGCGGCGCGGGCGAGCTGTCGTTCGCGTGGCAGCGCGACCGGTACCAGAACACGACAGGCGCGTTGACGAACGATAGCTGGTTCGTCCGAAGCAACCTCGCGCGGCTCAACGCCGCCGTGTACTTCTAGCACGTGAGCATCGGAGCGCGATGCCGACGCATCAGACGCGCGGTCTGTGGAGGGGGAGCATGCAATACATGATCGTCGAGCGGTTCCCACACGGTCCACGCCCGGTGTACGCACGCTTCCGGGAGCGCGGCCGGATGGCGCCGGACGGTCTTCACTACCTCGCGAGCTGGGTCACCGCTGACGGAGGTCGCTGCTATCAGGTGATGGAGTGTGACGATCGCGCGCTGCTCGACGAATGGATGGCCGCGTGGGCGGACCTGGTCGACTGCGAGGTCCTGCCGGTGATCACCTCCGCCGACGCGGCCGCGAAGTTCGCGTGACATGATCATCGACGACCTCATGCCTCGGTACGACGTGGCGACCCGCCACACGATCGAGGTGCGTGCCTCGCCGGCGGCCGCCTACGAGGCACTGCAGCATGCGGACTTCGCGAAGAGCGACCTGCTGCGCATGCTGACGGCGCTGCGGTCTCTTCCGGCCAGGCTGGTCGAATGGCGGCGTCACGGGCGCGTGCGGCGTGTGCGGCCACGTCGACTGGTCGAGAACCTTGCGGCGCTCGAGA
>JBJMNM010000503.1:0-4342 GCA_045804305.1 Gemmatimonadaceae bacterium
CTCGCGTTCGAGGCGGGGCGCAAGTGGGGCCTTCGCGTGAACACCGTGTCGGCCGGCCCGTTCGCCTCACGCGCCGCGAGCGCGATCGGCATCATCGAGAAGATGGTGGACTACGTGGGCAGGAACGCCCCGCTCACCGACCACCTCACCGCCGACGAAGTCGGCGCCGCGACAGCCTTCCTGTGCTCACCGCTCGCGAGCGCGATCACGGGATCGGTGGTGTATGTGGACAAGGGGTATCATGCGATGGGGATGGCGGTGCAGGACGCGTAGCGTCCTGGCCGCCATCCCCACGCGTGCTTACATATCGTCGTCGTCCTCCGACACCACATCCACCTTCGCCGCCGGCATCTCGACGGCTCTTGGAATGATCTCCGGCTGCCCCGCTGCCTTGAGCACGTTGTTGATGCGCGGCAGTGAGCTGTCGAGCGCGCGCTTCATCCGGCCAAGCTGCACATCGAGCTGGCTCGACAACGACCGGTAGACCGTCGTCGTCTGCTCGGTGGGCTTCGCCTCGGCGCTGCTCGCCACTCCCGAGAGCGCGGCGATCTTGTTGTTGAGGCGGATCGGATAATTCAGCGGATCCTGGCCGCTGCGGTTCTTCGTCTGATAGACCGAATCCTCGACGGAGGCCAGCTCGATGGCCAACGGGCCGGCGAGGGACTTGAATTGAGCGAGGGGCTCGCCGGTCAGCTTCTTCTCCCGATCGGCGAGCTGCGCGCGGACATAGCGGATCGTCTTCACTGCGTCGTTCGCGTTCGAGAGCCGGTCGCGCACCTGCGTGAGAAAGGCGAACTGCGCGGCGAGATCGGCCGGCGTGGCGGTGCTGCGCGGGTCCTTGAGGAGCCGGAACTGCTCACTGCCAACGGGCGCGCCATCCACGATCATGCGCACCGCATACGTACCCGGCGGCGCGACCGGACCTTGAACGTTGCCCGCCCACATGATCAGGCCGTCGAAGGTGGACGCGTCGGGGTAGCGCATGTTCCACGCGAAGTCGTTGATCCCCGCCTTGTTCGGCACCCGCGGTGGAGGGGGACGACGGACCGGGCCCTCCTCTTCCTCACCACCACTACCGCCCTGCTCCGCGCGCGTCGCTTCGGCACTGCGACGCACCATGCGCTCGGCGCTGTCGGCGGGAATGCCGCTGGCTCGCAGCGAGTCCACGCGCGCGCGCGCGCGGCCGGCGCGAGTCAGCGAATCCGCGGCGACCGCCGAGTCCTGCCGGCTCGTGAAGGAGCGGATCAGCTTGCCGCTCGCGTCGAGGAACTCCAACTGAACCTCGCGCGCCGGACGCTTGAGCCAGAAGTGCACGACGGGCCCACCGGCCGGGCTGACGGCCACCGGATGCACCGGGGGTCCCGCCGGCGCATTGCCCGCGCCGCCACCACCACCGCCACGGCCGGCGAAGCTGACGCGATATGCGTCGCGCGGCTTGAAGAGGTGCGCGTTCTTCGCGGTGATGGCCGGCGTGAGCTGGCGCAGCGCCGAGATGTCGTCGATCACCCAGAAGCTGCGCCCATGAGTGGCAGCGATCAAGTCACCCTCACGGATGGCCAGATCGTGCACCGGCACGGGAGGGAGATTGTTCTGGAGCCGCTGCCAGCTGGCGCCATCGTTCGGCGAGAACCACACGCCGCGCTCCGTGCCGGCGAACAGCAGCCCCGGCTTCTCGGGATCCTCGCGGATCGCGCGCGTGAACTCGGTGGGCGTGATGCCGGCGTCGATGCGCGTCCAGCTCTGCCCATAGTTGGTGGTCTTCCAGAGATACGGCTTCATGTCGTCGAGCTGGAAGCGATTGGCCGCCACGTAAGCGGTGCCCGCCGCGAAGTGCCCCGGCTCGATGAGCGACACGCGCGTGTACGGCGCCATGTCGCTCGGCGTGACGTTCTGCCAGGTCGCACCGTTGTCGCGCGACACGTGCACGAGCCCATCGTCGCTCCCCGTCCACAGCACGCCGCGCTGCTTCGGCGATTCGGCGAACGAGAAGATCGTCCCGTAGTACTCCACCGACGTCTGGTCCTTGGTGAGCGGACCGCCGGAGGGGCCCAGCGTCCTGGGATCGTTGCGGGTGAGATCCGGCGAGATCACCTGCCAGCTCTGGCCGTCGTTCGTCGTGCGGTGCACATAATTCGACGTCGCGTACAGCACGTTCGGGTTGTGCGGCGACAGCACGATCGGATACGTCCACTGGAAGCGATACTTGAGATCGATCGCCGAGTGGCCCATCGGGTTGTCGGGCCAGGGGTTGATGTTGCGCGAGAGGCCCGTGCGCAGATCCTTGCGCGTGAGCAGCGCGCCGTAGCTGCCGGCGTAGACGACGTCCGGGTCATCCGAGCGGGACGCGATGTAGCCCGACTCGCCACCGCCCGCTTCCTTCCAGTCGGCGATGTCGATGCCGCCGGGCTTGCGACTCGGGCCGCACAGCGTGCTGTTGTCCTGCTGCGCGCCGCAGATCTGATAGGGGAAGTGATTCGTCGTGATGACGTGATAGAACTGCGCGGTGGCGTAGTCCTGGTCGGTCCAGGTGCGGCCGCCGTCGGTCGACGCGCTCGCGCCGCCGTCGTCGCCCTCGATCATGCGCCGGTTGTCGTTCGGCGCGATCCAGAAGTCGTGCGAGTCGCCGTGCGGGATGCCGCGCACCGGGCGGAAGGTCTTTCCGCCGTCGGTCGACTTCTGGAAGTTCACGTTGTTCACGTAGACGACGTTGGTATCCTTCGTGTCGGCGTGGATCTTCGTGTAGTACCAGGCGCGCTGGCGCAGGGAGCGATCGCTGTTCGTGCGCGTCCAGGTCGCGCCGGCATCGTTGGACCGGTACACACCGCCCGAGTCGGCCTCGATGATGGCGAACACGCGGTTCGGGTTCGCGCCCGAGACGCTCAGGCCCATGTTGCCAAGGATGCCCGCCGGCAGCCCCGGGTTGCGGGTGATGTCCTGCCAGGTGTCGCCCCCGTTGGTGGTCTTGAAGATCGCGCTTCCGGCGCCGCCGGAGACGAGCATCCACGGCGTGCGTCCCGCCTGCCAGAACGCCGCGTAGAGCACGTTCGGGTTCGACGGATCCATCACGAGATCGGCCGCGCCCGTCGAGTCGTTGCGGAAGAGGATCTTCTGCCAGCTCCTGCCGCCGTCGCGCGAGCGGAAGATGCCGCGGTCGGGAGTCGGCGCCCACACGTTCCCCTGCGCGGCCACGTAGACGATGTCGGGATTGGTCGGGTGCACGCGAACGCGAGAGATCTGCCGCGTGAGCTGCAGCCCGAGCGACGACCAGGTCCTGCCGGCGTCGGTCGACTTCCACACGCCCTCGCCGTGCGAGACGTTGCCGCGCATCGGGTATTCGCCGCCGCCCACGTAGACGACGTCGGGATTCGACGGCGCGACCGCGATCGCGCCGATCGTGCCGCCGAAGTACTTGTCGGTCACCGGCGCCCACGACTGTCCCCCGTCGAGCGACTTGAACACGCCGCCGCCAGTGGTGCCCATGTAGTACTCGTTCGGCCGCGCCGCTGATCCGGCCACGGCCACGCTGCGTCCGCCGCGGTAGGGCCCGATCTCGCGCCACTTGAGCGTGTTGACAGCCGTCGTGTCGAGCACGACGCCGGCGCCGAGCGTCGGACGGTCGAGCGGGATGCTCGGCCGCGTGTCGTTGGGAGTCGTGGGGGAGATCGGGCGCTGCGCGCGCGCGACCGTGGAAGGGAGAAGCAGAGCGCACGCGATCGCGGCGCCGCGCGGGAGCTGGCGGATCACTATTCAGGCCTCCGACGGGCATGGGTTGGTCAGCCTGTCGAAGTAGCGCGCGGCGCGCTCAGCTCGCAAGTGGGGAGGGACGGTGAACGGCTTACGGTGAACCGTGAACCGTAACGGCAAGGGCACACCGGACTGAGTCTGGTGTGCCCTTGATCCACCGCTCACCGTTTACCATCGGTTCAGGGCGCCATCGAGGCCGCGGTCGCGTCAGCCTCGCAGTACTCGGATCCGTCGGCCCGCGTGGCGACGTGATAGCCGGAGCGGCAGGTGATATCGTTCGTGCGTTCACCGGGCCGCATGGTGCCGGGCGCGGTGGACGCGCCGCCGCACGCGGCGAGGGCAAGTGTAGCGGCGGCGGCGAGGATCAGGCGAATTCGCATCACGGCACCCATCTGACTGGTCGGAGTCCCACGCGACCGAGGCCGTCATCAGCCACGGAGCTCAATGGGGGGTCTCAAATGCCAAAGGTATGCCACGATCGGGGGCTGAGTGATACCGATCACAATCAGGCGCGTCAGCGGCGGAGCTGTAAGCGGTAAGCCCGGAAGCCAGTGCAGGAGACGCCGTAGGCTGTAAGCTCTTGAGCAATAAGCTTCTC
>JBJMNM010000504.1:0-6568 GCA_045804305.1 Gemmatimonadaceae bacterium
GCTGCTCGACGACTTCGGCGCGAACGGCGCCGTGAAGGAGCGCGCCGACGTGGTGCTGTCGCTGTTCCGCGAAGGGATGTACGACAGCGCGCGAGGCATCGAGGGCGCCACCGAGCTGCTCGTGCGCAAGAATCGCAACGGCGGCACCGGGTACGTGGACCTGTATTTCTACGCCCAGTGGATGCGCTTCGAGGACATGCTCGACCCCGACCGCTAGGAGGCGCCCACATGCGCACTCGCTCGCTCATCTCCGCATCGTTGGGCGTCGCGCTGCTGGCGGCGTGCGCGACCGGCGGCGTCGGCACCGGTCAGGCCAGCCCGGAGGCGATCGTTCGTCTGGAGAAGCAGCAGACGGCCTCGCCCACGTCCGCCGCGGTGAACCGCGCGCTCGGCATCGCCTACTACCAGGCGAAGCGGTACCCGGAGGCGCGCTCGGCGCTGGAGACCGCCGCTCGCCTGGACCCGAAGGACGGCACCACCGCGCTCTTCCTCGGTCTCACCGCCGAAGCGCAGAACGATCTGCCCACGGCGCGGCGTGCCTACTCGTCATATCTCGAGCACGGCCGCACGAGCCGCGTGCGCGCGCAGCTTCAGTTCAGGCTCGCCGCGCTCGCGCGCAGGGAGCTCGAGGCCGACGCGAAGCTGGCGGTGAAACAGGAAGCAGCGATCGGAAATGTCGCGGGCTCACCGCGGACCATCGCGGTGTTCCCGCTCAGGTTCACCGGCGCGGACAGCTCGCTCAAGCCACTCGAGCGTGGCTTCGCCGATCTGCTCATCACCGATCTCGCGCGGTCGTCGCAGCTCACCCTCGTGGAGCGCGCGCGCCTGCAGGCGCTGCTCGACGAGATGGCGCTGCAACAGGGTGGCGCGACCGACGCCGCCACCAACGTGCGCGCCGGACGCCTGATGCGCGCCGGACGCCTCGTGCAGGGCGCGCTGCTACAGCTCGATCCGACCCAGCTTCGCGCCGACGCGGCGGTCGTGAACGTGCCCACGACCCAGGTGCAGGGTGTCGCGCAGGGCGCGAGCCCGCTCGATCAGGTGTTCGACCTCGAGAAGCGAATCGCGCTCGATCTGTTCAGGGAGCTCGGTGTCACGCTCACGGTGGCCGAGCGCAACGCGGTGGAGCAGCGCCCCACGCGGTCGCTCGCGGCATTCGTGGCATACAGTCGAGGCCTCACGGCCGACGATGAAGGACGCTACGACGACGCGGCTCGCTACTTCAGCGACGCCGTGCGCCTCGATCCGGGCTTCGGGGCGGCCCAGCAGAAAGGAGAGGAAGCGCGCGCCGCCTCCGCGGGAAGCGCCGTGACGGCGCAGACGATTCAGACGAGCCTGCGAGGCACGTCGGAAGGCGCCGCGGCGGCTGCCGCGGCGCAGGGCTCGATCTCGAGCGCAGGGTCGCTGGGGAGCACGATCCAGAGTGCGGCGAACGGCCTCAACACCTCGGCGGCGAGCGATGCAACCGCCGGTGCGAGCATCGGCGTCGCGACGCCGCCGTCGATCGTGCCGACCAAGGAAGCGGTGTCCGTCGGGCTGGGCGCCGACGGCGTGACGCAGATCGGGACCATCACCATCCAGCTTCCGCGGCCGAAGATTCCATGATGCTCGCCCTGCGATGCGTGGCGCCGTGGGCCGCATTCGCCGCACTCTGGCCCGCGACGTCGGGCGCACAATCGGTGTTCGACAGCGAAGCGCGGCTCGCGCCGCAGCTGATGCAGTACAGGTTCATGGCACCGGTGAACGAGACGGTGTGGCAGCTCGCGATCCCCGTGTTCGTGACCGTTCCGGTGAACGAGCGCCTCGCCTTCGATGTCGGAACGTCGTTCGCCCGCACTCGCGTGACGTCGGACGGCGCCACGAGCGAGATCTCGGGACTCACCGACACGCAGCTCCGCGGCAACCTCACGCTCGGCAGCGACTTCTTCGTGCTCACGGCCGGCCTCAATCTGCCGACCGGAAAATCGTCGGTCACGCTCGATCAGTTCAGGGCGGCGGGGCTGATCGGCAACGACTTCCTGGCCTTTCCCATCTCGACCATGGGGACGGGGCTCGCCGTCACTGGAGGCCTCGCGGTGGCGCGGCCATTCGGCGAATGGAATCTCGGCGCCGGCGGCGCCGTGCGCCGCTCCGCGGGCTACGAACCGTTCAGCATTCCGGGGCAGACCCTGCGCTTCCAGCCGGGCAACGAATACCGTGCACGCGTCGGTGTGGACCGGGCGGTGCGCGCGGGACGCGTCGCGCTGGGGCTCACCTACTCCGCGTTCGGCAAGGACGACGCGGGCGGCACCGTGTACAACACCGGCAACCGTCTCATCGCGCAGGGGATGTATGTCGATGCATTCTCGGGCCACGAGGTGACGTTGGCCGCGTACAACGTGTTCCGCGGTCGAGGGAGCTACGCGTCAGGCGCGCCCGCCGGCACGGAGAACATCGCCGACGTCTTTGGCTCGGTGGCCGTGCACGCGCTCGGCGCACCGATCGAGCCGAGCGTGGAGCTGCGGCACTGGCTCCAGCACGTCCTCGGTTCAACGAGCGGCACCACCACGACGGCGGACCGCACGCAGACCAGCGTGCTCGCCACGCTCGGCTTCCGCACGCATGTGGAAGCCGCGCACCTGCGGATCGTGCCGAGCGCCGGCTACTCCTTCGGTCGACTGGCCGTGATGGATGCCGGGGGCGTGCCCACGAGCGCCGGCCTCACCGGCTTCCGCGCACAGTTGGCCGTGCGCGTGGCACCGTAGCACACGTTCCCCCAGGCCGCGCCCAGAAAGTATATTTCCTCCGCATGGTCCCTTCGCGGGACGACTGCCCTCTCGAGATCCGGGTTCCGTATGGCTGGCCACAGTAAATGGAAGCAGATCAAGCACTACAAGGCGGCGACCGACGCCAAGCGTGGTGCGTTGTTCACGAAGCTCATTCGCGAGATCACGATGGCCGCCAAGATGGGCGGCGGCGATCCCGCCGGGAACGCGCGGCTCCGCGTGGCGATCGAGGCGGGCAAGGCCAAGTCGCTGCCGAAGGAGAACATCGATCGCGCGATCAAGAAGGGGACGGGCGAGCTTGAGAGCGTCGACTACCAGGAAGTCACGTATGAGGGCTACGGGCCCGGCGGCGTCGCGCTCATCATCGACGCGCTCACCGACAACCCGACCCGCACCGTGGCCGACGTGCGCCACAAGATGTCGCGCGGCGGCGGCAACCTCGGGACGCCGGGATCGGTGTCGTTCATGTTCGAGAAGAAGGGCCAGCTCACGCTCGACGCAACCAAGTATCGCGACGAGGACGCCGCGCTCGAAGCGGCGCTCGATGCAGGCGCGGAGGACTTCCGCCGCGACGACGATGACACGTACGTCGTGACGACGGACCCCAGCTCGTTCCACGCCGTGAGGAGCGCCCTCGAGGCGAAGGGCATCGTGCCCACGGAATCCGAGCTGGCAATGGTGCCCAAGAACACCGTCACCGTGTCGGGCGACGACGTGGAAACGCTGCTCAAGCTGATAGAGGCGATCGAGGATCTCGACGACGTCCAGAAGGTGTGGGCGAACTTCGACATCGACGACGCCGACCTGGCGAACCTCTAGCTCTCGAGCGCGAGCGTCAGGTGCTCGTTCTCGGCATCGACCCGGGCACCGCGAACACGGGATACGGCGTGGTGCGCGGTGGCGCGCCGGCCGGCTTTCCGTCGCTCGTAGAGTGCGGCGTGATCCGCACCCGTCCGCGCGACCCGCTGCCAAGCCGGCTGCGCGAGATTTTCGAGGGTGTGTCCGAGCTGATCGAGCGCCACAAGCCGGATGCGATCTCGGTGGAGGACGTCTTCTACGCCCGCAACGTGCGCACGACCGTGGTGCTCGGCCACGCGCGCGGCGTGATCCTGCTCGCGGCCGAGCTGCGTGGAGTGGCCGTGAACGAGTACGCGCCCGCCGAGATCAAGAAGGCCGTGGTCGGGACGGGCGGCGCGACGAAGGAGCAGGTGCAGTTCATGCTCACCCGCCTGCTGCGACTCAAGAGCGTGCCGCAGCCCTCCGACGCCGCGGATGGCGTGGCGGCCGCGCTCGCCTGTCTGATGGGCGCGAGCCTGCCGCGCATCGACAGCGCGGGTCGCGTACGCGAGCCGTCGCGTCCAACGGCCGGCAAGCCCCTGCTCTCTCCCCCGCCGAGCACACGTCGACCATGACCACCGCATGATCGTTCAAGTCAGTGGAGTGCTGCTCACCAAGGAGCTGGACCACGTCGAGATCATGACCGACGGCGGAGTGGCGTACGAGCTGGCAGTGCCGCTCAACGCCTACGAGGCGCTGCCCCGTTCGGGAGAGCGCGCGTCGCTGCACACGTATCTCGTGGTGAAGGAAGACGGCTGGCAGCTCTTCGGCTTCACGTCCCCCTATGAGCGCCGCGTGTTCCAGAAGGTGCTGGGCGCCAAGGGCGTTGGCCCCGCGCTCGCCCTCGGCCTGCTCTCGAGCCTCACCGCCGACCGGCTCGTGCGCGCCATTCGCGAGAAGGACATCGCGACGCTCCAGTCGGTGCCGCGAGTGGGGCGCAAGAAGGCGGAACAGCTCATTCTCGACCTCGCCGACAAGCTCGATCAGCTCCAGGCCTCGGGCGCCGAGTCCGGGGTCGGGCGGACGACCGGCCCCGGAACCGACGTTGCGATCCGTGCGCTGGTGTCGCTGGGGTACTCCACGTCGGATGCCGAGAGGGCGGTACGGGCCGTGCTGGACGGCGGGGCGAAGGGGATGTCGGCGCCGGAGCTGATTCGCGCGGCGTTGGCGAAGATCGGGGGGCGGTAAGTCAGAGGCCCTGGTGCCCGGAGCGTCAGGGCAAATGCGGGCAGTACCCGCGCCTTCCGGTCGTACTTGGTACTTCGTACCTGGTACAAAGTACGAAGTACGGCCGGTGTACTCATCGCGATCACCTAGCCTTTCGTCGCCCCAACGGCGACAATCAGACAGGCCTACTCGCACACCCAAGCTCCGCGCCCATGCTCGCCGCTCGCCGCACGAACACCTTCACCGAATCCGTCATCCGCGAGATGACGCGCATCGCGAACCAGCACGAGGCGGTGAACCTCGCGCAGGGGTTTCCCGATTTCCCGATGCCGGAGCCGATGAAGGACGCGGCCTGCGCGGCGATCCATGGGAACATCAACCAGTACGCCGTCACCTGGGGCAGCTCGGCGCTGCGCATCGCGATCGCCGAGAAGTACAGGCGATGGTACGGCATGGAGGTGAGCCATGATCGCGAGGTCACGGTCACCTGCGGCGCGACGGAGGCGATGGCGGCGGTGTTCCTCGCGCTGATCGATCCGGGAGACGAAGTCATCGTCCTCGAGCCGTTCTATGAGAACTATGGGCCCGATACAATTCTCGCCGGCGCGCTGCCGACCTTCGTCCCCCTCGAGCGGCCCCACTGGACCCTCGACCCGGACCGCCTGAAGAAGGCGTTCACCAAGCGGACGAAGGCGATCATCCTCAACACCCCGCACAATCCCACCGGCCGCGTGTTCACCCGCGCCGAGATGACGATGATCGCGGAGCTGTGCATCAAGCACGACGTGTGGGTGATCACTGATGAAATTTATGAGCATATCAGGTATGCCGGAGAGCACCATGTGATGGCGACATGGCCCGAGATGCGGAAGCGGACGATCACCATCTCCGGCCTGTCGAAGACCTTCAGCTGCACGGGCTGGCGGCTCGGCTACACGGTGGCGCCCGAAGCGCAGACGTCGGCGATCCGGAAGGTGCACGACTTCCTCACCGTGGGCGCGCCGGCCCCGCTGCAGGCCGCGGGCGCGGTGGCCATGCACTTCGACGCCGACTACTACAACCACCTCGCGCTGGATTATCGCTCGCGCCGTACGGTGCTCTGCGACGCGCTCACCGAGGCCGGCTTCACGTTCACGCAGCCCGAGGGCGCGTACTACGTGCTCGCGGATTTCTCGGGATTGAGCGACATGGACGACGTGACGTTCGCCAAGTGGATGTGCGAGGAGATCGGCGTCGCCTCGGTGCCGGGCTCGAGCTTCTACCACGACAAGCAGCTCGGCAAGAGCCTTGTGCGCTTCGCCTTCTGCAAGAAGTACGAGACGCTCAAGCGCGCGGCCGAACGGCTGGCGACGGTGCGGGCCGCGGTCTGAGCGTGCCGCCGCGGACCTAGCGCCGCAGGAAGCTAGTCGTCAGTGCGCAGACAGGCGGCCAACGCGCGAACGTGGTCGTCCAGCCGATCGGCGAACGCGCGCTGCTCGCTCCCGTCGCCGCCGCCGTAGAGCCAGTCGCCCAGGTTGATCCTGATCTCGTGCGCCGCACGACGAAGGTCCGCCAGCATGGCCGGCGTGATGGCGCTCTCCTTCCGGTCATCCGTGGACCGCGCGAGCGGCACCTGGCGGTCCCCCGTGGACCGATGTCGCTCCGGGGTCGCGACAACTACCGCCGTGCCGGCACTGGGGGTGGACACATCCGGGATCAGCTCACCGTGCTCGTCGAACACGTTGACTGCGGAGGACAGCCCCCAGAGCTTCCGGGCCGCGTCGACGCACTGCCACGCCGACGGCGTGCGACGCGCATAC
>JBJMNM010000505.1:0-2872 GCA_045804305.1 Gemmatimonadaceae bacterium
CCGTGGCCGCGGCGGTGCTCTACGCCGTCATGGCGCCGACCGCCGTGAACGTGGACGAGCTCCGGCTGTCGCGGAGCTGACGTACAGGTCCTTCGCTGCGCTCAGGACGACACCGACCTGCATCGAATTCAAGCCCGTTAGATTACCAGAATGTTCATCGAGCTGGTCGACGCGCTTCGCTGTCCCGTACCACACGAAGAGAGCTGGCTCGTTGCTTCCGCCGACCGGATGGAGGCGCGGCACATTGTTGAGGGCACGCTCGGCTGTCCGGTCTGTCGCGCCGAGTACCCGATTCGCCGGGGCGTGGTGGACTTCCGCCGCGAGCCGCCGCGAGCGCTGCCGCCGACAACGACTCCCGACGCCGAACAAGCGATGCGGCTCGCAGCGTTTCTCGACCTGTCCGACGCGACCGGCTTCGCGGTGCTCGTCGGTGCGCGCGGTGCGCACGCTCCGCTCGTACGCGCGCAGACCGACACGCCGCTCGTGGTGATCGACCCGCCGGAGAACGTGGAAGGGGAACCGGGCATCTCCGTGCTGCGCTGCGACGGTGCGCTGCCCCTGGCCGCCGGCGCGGCGCGCGGCGTCGCGATCGACGACGCCACGCCGGAGCGCGTGGCATCCGCCGTTCGTGCGACTCGCGTGAACGGCCGCGTGGTTGCACCCGCGTCCACGCCGCTCCCGGATGGCGTGCGCGAGCTCGCCCGTGACCGCACCGATTGGGTGGCCGAGCGGCAGCCGGTCGCGTCGCCGGTGATCGCCCTGCACGTGCGGCGAGCCGCGCGCAGCTAGCTCCCCGCTAGCGCCCCGCTGCACCTACACGCCGGCGGGCTCGCGCTCCTCGGCGTACAGCTCGTCCACCACCGACTTGTACGTCTTGTCGATCACGCGCCGCTTCACCTTCAGCGTGGGCGTGAGCTCGCCGCGCTCGATCGAGAAGTCGTGCTCCAGCATCGCCACCTTCTTCGGCCGCTCGAACTGCGCGAGGCTCCCGAGCTGGCCGAGCACCTCCTTGTCCATCTTCGCGCGGATGGTGGGCATCTCGAGGAGCTGGCGCCGGTCGGTCCAGAGGATGTTCTTGAGCCGCGCGTACTTCTCGACCTGCTCCCAGTTGGGGACGACGAGCACCACGGGAAACTTCCGCTTGTCGCCGATCACGACCGCCTGGCTCACGTACTTGTTCGTCTTGATCAGGTTCTCGATCGGCTGGGGCGCGATGTTCTTGCCGCCGGCCGTGACGATGATGTCCTTCTTGCGGTCGGTGATCGCGAGGAAGCCGTCGCGCAGCTCGCCGATGTCGCCGGTGTGAAACCAGCCGTCGGTGTCGATCGCCTCGCGCGTCGCGTCCGGCTTGTTGTAGTAGCCCTTCATGACGTGCGGTCCGCGGGTGAGGATCTCTCCATCGGACGCGATGGACACCTCCACGCCCGGGATGGGCTGGCCCACCGTGCCGATGCGGAATGCGTGCGGCGTGTTCACCGCGATCACCGGCGACGTCTCCGTCAGTCCATAGCCTTCCAGGATGACGAGCCCGGCGGCGTAGAAGAACTTGTTGATCTCCGGCGCCAGCGGCGCGCCGCCCGAGACGAAGTAGCGGAGCCGGCCGCCGGTGCGCGCCTGCAGCTTGGAGAACACGAGCTTCTGCGCGAGCGCGTACTGCATCGCCAGCAGCCCCTTCGGCTCGCCGCCGGCGAGCTTCACGTCCGCCCAGCGCTCGGCAACGGAGCGCGCCCAGAAAAAGATGCGCTGCTTGACCGCGCCGCCGGACAGCGCGTTCTCCAGCACGCGGGCGTACATCTTCTCGTAGAGGCGCGGCACCGACAGCACGAGCGTCGGCCGCACTGTCTGCATGTCGATTGGCACGGTATCGACCGACTCGGCGTAGGCGATGGAGCAGCCGACGTGGAACATCAGGTAGTGCCCCGCCATCCGCTCGAAGATGTGCGAGAGGGGCAGGAAGCTGAGCCCCACGTCGCCGGTGGTGTCGAAGGGAACCTGCACCGCCGACGCCATCACGTTCGAGTAGAGATTGTCATGCGTGAGCATCACGCCCTTCGGCTCGCCGGTGGTCCCCGATGTGTAGATCAGCGTGGCCACGTCGTCTGGCTGCGCGCGCGAGGCGCGCGCCCTGTACTCGGCGCGGCGCGACTCGTCGTCCACCATCGCGCCCTTGGCCTCGAGCTCGGCGAGCGTCATGTCGGCGCCGGCGTGGCGGTCGGCGGCGAAGGTGATCACACGCGTCAGCGTTGGACACTTCGCGCGCACCTCGGCGATCTTGGCCGCCTGGGCGGCGTCGCTCACGAAGATGGCCACGGCGCCGGAGTCGCGGAGGATGTACGCCGCCTGCTCGGGCGGCAGGTTCGGGTAGAGGGGGACGTCCGGGAACCCGGCCGTGACGCAGGCGTAGTCGGCGATGGCCCACTCCGGGCGATTCTCGGAGAAGATCGCGACGCGGTCGCCCGCATTGACGCCCAGCTCGCTGAGCCCGAGAGCTACTCTGCGCACCCGCTCGGCGAGCGCGCGGCTCGAGATCGGTTGATAGACCCCGCCCACCTTCACCTGCAAGGCATTCGGCTTGTCGTGACGCGCCACCGCGTCGAAGAAGAGCTGTGACAGGGTGCCGGGCGCCGAGTTTCGCGGTCCACCGGACGAGATCATCGCTACCTCCGAACGTGGGAGCGGTCGCCGCACCGGACCGCAAGCTGGACGCGATTATACGGCGCGGACGGGGGCGTGCGCCACCGAGTGCTCGCTACTGCCTTGCGCGGAGCACGAAGGTGAGCGGGCTGCCGGGCAGGGGCCGTGCGTTGAAGTCGAGCGCCGTGGCCTGCACCACCACGCTGTCTACACCGGCGAGCACGGCCAGGTTGCGCGA
>JBJMNM010000506.1:0-5022 GCA_045804305.1 Gemmatimonadaceae bacterium
CCGCGGGCAACGGCGTGTTCCAGGAGATGACTTTCGCGATCAGGATCCCCAGCGCGATGCCGAGGACGGCACCCATGGTGCTCAGGGTCGCACTCTCGACGAGGAACTGCCGCAGGATGTCCTTCCGCCGCGCGCCCAGCGACTTGCGGATGCCGATCTCGCGCGTGCGCTCGGCCACGGCGACCAGCATGATGTTCATGATCACCATGCCGCCCACGACGAGGCCGATGGCCGGCAGGGCCGTGCCGGCGATGGTCATGACGCTCTTGACCTTCTGGAACCCCGCCAGCGCCGAGGCCGACGTCTCCATGACGAAGTTGTCCTCGACTCCTGGACGCAGTCTACGGTGGCCACGGAGAATTTCGCGCGTGGTCTCCATCGCCTCGTTCATCATGAGGTCGTTGGGCGCCTGCACCAGCAGCCCATCGATGTCGCCGCGCGGATTGGTGAGGCGGTGCAGGGGCGACATGAAGGGTGCGAATGCGGTCTTGTCGAGCGAGATGCCGAACAGGTTCCCCTGATGCTCGATGACGCCGATGACCTGATAGGGGATCCCGCCGATGCGCAGCGCACGGCCGATCGGCGTGAGCCCCGCGAAGAAGTACTTGGCCACCTCGTCGCCGATCACGATGACCGGCGTGCCCAGCTCCGCCTCCTGCTGCGTGAAGAACCGGCCGCTCGACAGGTCGTACTTCTTGATCGCGAAGTAGTCGCCCTCGACCGCGTGCGCATCGATCTGGCGCGGGCGGGCGTAGGGCGTGCTGGCCCACAGGTTCTCCGAGCTCTCCACCGCGTAGCGCGTTCCCGATGGAAGCCCGTTGCGAATGACGTCGACGTCGGAGTGATAGACGCGCGGCCGCCGCTGCCATTCGCGCCACTGCTCCATCGTGACGTTGTTGCCGAACCAGGGAAACCGGCGCAGCGTGAAGGTGTTCGCCCCGAGCAGCCGGCCGGCGAAGTCGTCCTCCATGTACTTGCCCATCCCGGTGACGATCGACACGACGGCGATGAGGAACATGACGCCGATCATCACGCCGAGCAGGGTGAAGAAGCTCTTCAGCTTCTGGACACGGATCTGCTGGAGGGCGAGCCGGACGGCTTCGTGGAAGGGCATGCGCTGCGCCTGGATGGAGGTGGTGCGGGGACTACGAACCGTCCGCGTGGAAAGTGTCAGGACGCCGAAGGCGTTCGTCGAAAACCGACAATCGCTCTTCCGTTACTCGTATCTCAATGCCGCCACCGGATCGAGCTTCGCCGCCTTGGCCGCGGGCAGCATGCCGAACAGCACGCCCGTGAACGCGCTCGTGAGCAGTGCCGCCACCACGGCCAACGGAGGAACGCTCGCGGCGATTGGCGTCGTGCGCGCAATCACGAATGCGACGACGGTGCCGAGGATCAGGCCGATCACCGCTCCGATGCCGGTGAGGGTCACCGCTTCCACCAGGAACTGCCAGAGGATGGTTCCACGAGTGGCGCCGAGGGCCTTGCGCACGCCGATCTCCCGGGTGCGCTCGGTGACGGAGATCATCATGATCGCCACCACCCCCACGCCGCCCACGATGAGCCCGACCGCGGACAGCACGACCATCACGAGGAAGAAGGCGCCGAAGATCTTGTTGTAGACGTCGAAGAGCTGATCCTGGGTGATGATCGCGAAGTCGTTCTCCACGGCGGGGCGGAGGCCATGCCGCGCGCGCATCGTGGCAATCACGTCGTCGATCGCCTCGGCGCGTGTCGCTCCGGCGGCCGGGATCACCGCCAGGCCGATGTCCGCGAAGTTCGCCTTGAGATGCTTCCGCGCTGCTTCGATCGGAATGATCGCACGTGGCTTATTGCCACCCGCCAGGAAGCTCGCCTGGTAATGGTAGACGCCGAGCACCTTGAACGGCACGCCGCCCAGATCGATCGACTTGTCCATCGGGTCGGACTCACCGAACAGCCGCGTCGCCAGCTCATCGTTGACGATCACGACGCGGTCGCCCGCCGTCGCCTCGGCCGCGGTGAAGTTGCGTCCCGGATAGATGTCTCCGCCGCCGTCGATCTGCTGCCAGTTGCCGGTGAAGCCGCTGACCTGCACGCTGGCGACGCGCTTGTCCTTGTACGACGTGGGCCGCGACGTATCGAGCCGCGCGCCGGCCACACGCACCGAGGCGAGCGGCTCGAGCGCCGCCACGTCGGCGAGCGTGAGCCGCGGGTTGCGGAACCACTTGCAGGTGTCCTCCGTTCCGTCGCAGGCCTCGAACGAGATCGGAAAGCGCGACACGAAGAACGTCGTCGGCCCGGTGCTCTCGAAGTCCTTGGCCACGCTGTTGTTGATGCCGTGAATCGCCGCGGAGATGACCACCACGACGAACACGCCGACGGCGATGCCGAGAATCGTGAGGCCCGCGCGCACCTTGTTGGCGCGAATGGAGTCGAGGGCGATCGTGACGCCCTCCCCCATCCCGTGCAGCCGTTGCTGAAGGAGCGACATCGGCTACTCGGCGCGCAGCGCGGTGATCGGGTCGAGCCGTGAGGCGCGACTCGCCGGATAGACGCCGGCGATGATGCCCACGCCAGCCCCGATCGAGATGCCCACCAGCACCGACCACAGCTCCACCGCCGCGGGGAGCGGGGTCACGACCGAGATCAGCTTGGCGAACGCGAACCCGGTGGCAACGCCGAGCGCGGCACCCACGGTGCTCAGCGTGGCGCTTTCGACGAGGAACTGGCTCATGATGTCGCGCCGCCGCGCGCCCAGTGACTTCCGGATGCCGATCTCGCGCGTCCGCTCGGCCACCGCCACGAGCATGATGTTCATGATCACGATCGCGCCGACGACCAGCCCGATGGCGGGGAGGGCGACACCCGCCATGACCAGATAGCTCTTGATCTTGTTCCAGAACTCGAGCGCGGAATCGGAGGTCTCCAGCTCGAAGTCGTCCTTCTGGCTGGGGCGGAGATGATGCCGGGCCCGCATGACCTGCCGCACCGTCTCCATGGTGCTCAGCATCCCTTCACGGCTCGGTGTCTGGATCATGATCGCGTCGATCACGCCGTGCACGTTGACATACCGGTTGAGCGCGGACTTGTGCGGCGCGACGATGAACTTGTCGAACGAGATGCCGAACGCGCTGCCCTGCTTCTCCATCACGCCCACGACCGTGTACGGGAGCCCGCGCATCACGAGCTCGCGGCCGACGGGGTCCAGTCCCGGGAAGAAATAGTTGGCCACGTCCTGGCCGATCACCATCACGTTCATGCCGCGCTCGAACTCCTGCGGGCTGAACAGGCGGCCGTTCACCGGCGCCATGCGCTTGATGGTGAAGTAGTCCTCGGAGACGGTGAAGGCCGTGACGCCCTTCGGCTTCGCGACGTACTTGGAGGAGCCGGCGATGTTGTCGTAGCCCACGACCGCCCACAGCACGCCATCGGGGAGCGCCGACGTCACCGGCTCCACGTCGGACTCCTTGATGCGCGGCCGCCGGCGCAGCTCGCGCCAGTAGGTGTCGTCGTGATCGCCGAGGTTGATGTTGGGGCGATGGCGCAGCTCGAACGAATTGACCGCCATGATCTTGCCGACGAGCTGCTCCGTCATGTAGCGGCTCATGCCGCCGACGATGGACACCACGGCGATCAGGAAGGTGACGCCGATCATCACGCCGAGCAGGGTGAAGAAGCTCTTGAGCTTCTGCACCCAGATCTGCTGGAGGGCGAGACGGATGGCTTCGAAGAATGGCACCTAGAGTCCGTGCTTCTCCACGAACGACGACCGCCGATCATCCGAGGCGATGAGCCCGTCGCGGAGCACGACGACGCGCCGAGCGTGCTGCGCGATGTCGGGCTCGTGGGTCACCATGATCACCGTCTGCCCCTCGTCGGCGAGGCTCTCGAACACGCGCATGATCTCCTCGGACGTGGTGGAGTCGAGGTTGCCGGTCGGCTCGTCGGCGAGGAGGATGGAGGGCCGATTCACCAGTGCGCGCGCGATGGCGACACGCTGCCGTTGACCACCCGACAGCTCGTTCGGCCGGTGATCGACGCGGTCGCCGAGCTGCACGCGCTCCAGGGCTTCGCGGGCGCGACGCTTGCGCTCCTCGGCGCCCACGCCCGCGTACACGAGCGGCAGCTCCACGTTGTGCAGCGCCGACGCGCGCGGCAGCAGGTTGAACGTCTGGAAGACGAACCCGATCTCCTTGTTGCGCACGCGCGCCAGCTCGTCGTCCGACATCGACGACACGCGGGTTCCGTTGAGCCAGTACTCTCCTTCGTTCGGCGTGTCGAGGCAGCCGATGAGGTTCATCAGCGTCGACTTGCCGGAGCCCGACGGTCCCATGATGGCGACGTACTCGTTCCGCTGGATGGCGAGATCGACGCCGCGGAGTGCGCGCACGATCTCACCACCCATGTCGTACTCGCGCTTGAGGCCGCGAGTCACGATGACCCAGTCCTTGCCCGGCGCCTCGCCCGAGCTCTGAACGATGGCCTGCCGCTCGGCGGTGGCGCCGAGGGGGGCCTCGATGAGAGAGTCCCGGGTCACGACTTGGCCTGCTGCTGCTTCTTCGCGTCTACCTTCGTCTCCTTGACCAGCGCGCCGTCCTTGAGCTCGCGGATCGCCTGGTAGGTGCCTGCCACGATCTTGTCACCCGCCTTGAGGCCGTTCAGCACCTCGAAGTGCTTCTCGCCCGCGATGCCGACCTTGACCGGTCGGAAGGTCACCTTGTTGTCCGCGGCAACGACGAACACGCCCTCGACGTCCTTCTTGCCGACTTCCTTCTTGGGCTTGGGCTTGCCGAGTCCGACGGCCGTGTCGCCCTTGGTGAGCGCCTCGTTCTCACGCACCGTGAGCGCGATGATCGGGATCGACAACACCTGCTTGCGGGTGTCGGTGATGATCTTGGCGGTAGCCGAGAAGTCCGGCCGGGTCTCGGACGGGGTGTTCAGCAGCTGGATCGTGACCTCGTAGTCCACCGCCTGATCGGTGTTCTGCTGAGTTGCCGCGGCCTTCACCGCGCTGTTCGAGATCTTCGTCACCCTGCCGAG
>JBJMNM010000507.1:0-2875 GCA_045804305.1 Gemmatimonadaceae bacterium
CGAGCGCGAGTCCTGAGGGGCCGAGTTGGAACTCCATCGGTGCCGATTCTCGGTTCGATGAGCGGGTACGACCTCCATGCAATCGGTTATGTGTTCAAAGTCGTCGGCTCGGAGTCTTCTGGAGCGGACTGTGAATGCTTTGGAGTCAGCTAGGGGTGCCGAGCGATTCCCTCATCATTCGAGGTTGTCGGTTCAGCGTTCGATGTCCTCGGTTCGCAGAACCGATACATCGGCTCGGAGTGCCGAACGGTCAACTCGTCGCGCGATGTCGTCGGATGTGAGTTCTGAGCGGTCCGTTCATCGTTCTTGGGCGCCCTGAGTGATGGGCGCAACGCCCGGAGAGCGGCGTTCGTACCTTTAGGGTAGCCCACCCCATGCCTTCCCCCACCCCGGGGAAAGCTCTCCACCTCGAGAGACACCCATGCGCCTTCTCCCTCTCACCTTCGGCGCCGCCATCGCGCTGGCCGCCGTCACCCAACCCGCGTCGTCCCAGTCGCGCACCCGTTCGCTCGGCATCGACACCACGAGCTTCGACCGCTCCGTTCGACCACAGGATGATTTCTTCCGCTTCGTCAACGGAGGCTGGATCTCGCGCAACCAGATCCCGGCCGACGCATCGAGCTGGGGCGCGTTCAACGAGCTGCGCGAGGCGAGCCGGACCGCGCTGCACTCCATCGCCGAGGACGCGGCGCGGAGCAACGCGCCGGCGGGCTCCGAGCGCCGCAAGGTCGGCGACGTGTATGCGAGCTACATGGACTCGGCGCGCGTCGAGTCGCTCGGCATCTCGCCACTGCAGCCGGAGCTCGCCGCGATCGGCGCGCTGACGTCGAGTGCGCAACTGCCCGCCACCTTCGCGCGGCTCGCGCGGGCCGGCGTGCAGATCCCGTTCGGCGGCGGCGTCGGCCCTGACCAGAAGAGCTCCCGCGTCAACATCCTCGCGATCAGCCAGTCCGGGTTGGGGCTCCCCGACCGCGACTACTATCTGCTGCAGGATGCCAAGATGGCGGCGACGCGCGAGGCGTATCGTGGCTACGCCACGCGTCTGCTCACGCTGGCGAACCAGCCGGACCCCGCCGGCGCAGCCGGCCGGATCCTCGCCCTCGAGACGGCGATCGCGGCGAAGCACTGGGACCGCGCACGCAGCCGCGATCGCAACGCGACGTACAACAGGATGAGCGCCGGCGAGCTGGCGGCGCTGTCGCCGTCGTTCGACTGGAACGCCTATCTCCGCGCCGCGGGTCTCGGAACGGCCGGCGTCGTCGTCGTGCGCCAGCCGGACTACCTGCGCGCGCTCGACACGATCGTCACCAGCACGCCGGCGTCCACGTGGCGCGAGTACCTCACCTTCAAGCTGCTCGACGCCTACGCCGACGAGCTGCCGAGTGCGTTCCAGCAGGCGCGGTTCGAGTTCCGCGGCCGCACGCTCTCGGGGCAGCAGGCGATGAGCGCGCGATGGAAGCGCGGCGTCGACGAGGTGGAAAGCGTGCTCGGCGAGGCGGCCGGAAAGCTGTACGTCGAGCGCAACTTCAAGCCGGCGGCGAAGGCGCGGATGGACGAGATGGTCCGCAACCTCCGCGAGGCGTACCGCGTCGGCATCGACAGCCTCGAGTGGATGAGCCCCGCCACGAAGGAGCAGGCGAAGGCCAAGCTCGCGAGCTTCACGGTCAAGATCGCCTACCCGGACAAGTGGCGTGACTACTCGTCGCTCGTGATCCGGCGCGACGACCTGCTCGGCAACGTCCGCCGAGCGAACGAGTTCCGGTACGATGACAACATCTCGCAGCTCGGCAAGGCGGTGGACCGCACGCGGTGGGGAATGACGCCGCAGACGGTGAACGCGTACTACAACGCGACGAACAACGAGATCGTCTTCCCCGCGGCGATCCTGCAGCCGCCGTTCTTCAACGTCGACGCCGACGATGCGGTGAACTACGGTGCGATCGGCGCGGTGATCGGCCACGAGATCGGCCACGGCTTCGACGATCAGGGGCGGAAGTCGGACGGCGAAGGCAACCTGCGCGACTGGTGGACGCCGGACGATGCGCGCGCCTTCGAGTCGCGGACGACGAGACTCGGTGCCCAGTACGACGCGTTGAGCCCGATCGAGGGGATGCACGTGAACGGCCGGCTGACGATGGGCGAGAACATCGGGGACCTGAGCGGGCTCGCGCAGGCATACCGGGCATACCGCATCTCCCTGCACGGCAAGGAGCCACCGGTCATCGGCGGCTTCACCGGAGATCAGCGCTTCTTCCTCGGCTTCGCTCAGATCTGGCGGACGAAGAACCGCGAAGAGGCGCTGCGGCAGCAGCTGCTGTCGAACCCGCACTCGCCCGGGATGTACCGCGCATACGTGCCGCTCACGAACAACGACGTGTTCATGCGGGCGTTCGACGTGAAGCCGGGCGACGGTATGTACCGCGCGCCGACGGACCGGGTGAAGATCTGGTGACGTGACAACGGGGGAGTGCTCGAGTCCGGAGCACTCCCCCGTTGAGGCGTCGAGCGGTGGTCAGTCGCGCTCCGGTCCCGGCTCGAGCTCCGCGCCGCCACTCCCCGCGCTGCCGAACTTCGGCGCGACGAACGGGCCGGACTTCGTCCGCGGCGGGTTGGGTGCGTCGACGTCCCGCTCGATGACGCTCCGCTCGTCCGGCGGCTGCGGCGGCGTGGTCGACCGATCCTTGTCTGTCTCGCGATCCATACGCTGCTCCTCGTTGAGGTCGGTGTCGGAGGGTGCATCGGACGTGCCGCGGTGAGCAGACCGGGCAATTGGTCATGCCCGCCTCACATTATGAGGTCTCGGGGTCATGCGGTGTCACCAGTTGGCCGACACCAGAGCCGCTCATTAAGGTTGAAAGTGGCTCGTGAGATCGAC
>JBJMNM010000508.1:0-3093 GCA_045804305.1 Gemmatimonadaceae bacterium
CCGGCGAGAAAGACGAGCGAGAGAACGCCGCGCGCTTCGTCGAAGGAGAGGCCGAGCTCCCTCAGCCGGCGGATCAGCGACGTGGGGGTGCGTCCGCGGAGCCATAACCGGCGCGCACGTATTCGACGAGCTGGTCGCAGTCGGCGCGCATGCGCCGGCGCTGGCGCTCGGATACCCGGCGCAGGTCGAAGCCCGCCACGATGCGCTCTCCGAGCGCCACGAGCTTCAACGCCGCCGCTTCCTCCTCTCCCGCAGGAAGGGCGACGCCAAGCATGTCGAGCGTGATCCGACCACTCAGGACGCGCATCCAGCGCGCGAGGTCGACCACGCGTCCCTCGCGCAGGTCGGCGCGGAGGCGCGCCAAGGGAACATCGGCTGCCTGGAGCAGGCTGCGGGCATTGGCGGGCGCAAAGAGATCGGTGAGCTTCGTGCGCAGGACACGATGCGGCTCGCCATCCATGTTCGCGAGCGCCGAGGGTCCGATCAACTCGGTCATCGTCGCCGAGATGCTCCCCCGGCCGTTCTTGGTGAAGTCGTCGCTGCGGACGAGGATCTCGTGCGCGATCGCGGCATCGCTCACGACCACGCCCATGCCGGGCATCCGGATCACACCATCTCGGCTCCAGCGCCGAGCCGCGCGCGCCAGCGGCCAGGCGATGGGGTGCGCCGCGAGGTTCACGAGCGTGTCGTGCAGGCGCGCCTTCATCGGACATCCACCACGCGCGGACGGTATCCGTGATTCCGGTACCAGCGCAGCGTATTGAGATAGCCGTAGCTGCGCACGCGCCGCGCCGAGTTGTACACCGTGACGTCGCGACGCACGGCAGCCCGAGTGGTGAGCGTCCGCACCACCTCGGAGAGCACGCGGTCCTCGTGTACCTCCTCGATCGCCGACCGCGGAAAGCCGCCGCTGCGCTCGTACAGCTCGGCGGTGATCGCGAGGTTGTTGCCCGCCGCCATGAAGTAGGGATACTTGAACTGCGCGCCGCGTCGATGGAGCCGCCCGTAATGCTCGGCGAGCCAGATCATGGCCGCGAGGATGCCGCGCTGCGCGAGGGAGATAGGCTGTTCATCGAGCCGTGGCCGGATCTTTCCCGCCACGAACTCCAGACCATCGTGGCACAATGCGCGCTTGAGGTTCCGCACCCAATTCCGGTCGGGAACGCAATCCGCGTCGGTCCGGGCGATCCAGCGCGCGCCGAGCGCGATCGCATGACGGAAGCCGGTATCTGACGCCGCGCCGGTGCCCTTCCGTGGCTCCTGGATGACGATCGTGCGAGGCACGGAAGTGGTGGCGGCGAAGCGGGCGGCGATCGCGGCGCTGTCGTCGGTGCTCCCGTTGTTCACGAGGATGAGCGTGAACGACGCATCGGACTGTGCTGCGAGCGCGTCGAGAGTGGCGCGCATGCCGAGCGCCTCGTTGTAGAACGGGACGACGACGCAGAAGCGGTTGTCGGAGGTCATGTCACACCTCCATCATCATGAGGCCCACGCTGATGCCGCTGGCGAGGCCCAGCCACATCACCCGATCGCCACGCTTGATCGCCCCGCGCGTTTGCGCGAGCGAATACGCAACCGGAAGCGAGGCAGATGCCATGTTGCCGAGCTCCCCGACGGTGCACTCCACGCGGTCGGCGGGGATGCCAGTGGCCTCGAGCATCTCATCCAGGTAGGGCAGCGTGGCCTGATGTACGAGGATGCGCTGGAAATCGGAGAACTGCATGCCCGATTCACGCATCATTTTCGGCAGCACGACCGGTGCGAGGTCGATGAACGCCTGCTTGAGGCGGGGACCATCAACCGTCAGGTACGTGTGCTCCTCACCACGCGGGTGCATGGAGCCGCCGCAGGGAATGGTTGCGAGTGGCCAGTGCCGGCTGATCGTCGTGAAGCGGCGATAGAAGATTCCGCGCGAGTCGTTCGACCGGCGGAGCACGGCCGCGGCGCCGGCATCACCCATGGTGTAGCCCGGGAAGCTCCGCCTGAACTGTTGGAAGTCTTCCACACGCCAGCTCACGACACGCGAGCATACCTCGCCCGTGGCCACGAGCGCCGTCCGGCATGCGCCGCTCAGAATCATCGCCTCGGCCAACTGCAGCCCGTTGAGAAAGCTGTTGCATGCGTTCTTCACGTCGAACGCCTGGCAGCGAGTGCCCAGCTTCTCCTGCACGATGTTGGCAGTCGCGGGCTCCACGAGGTCCTGGCCGGCGGCGGCGAAGATGAGGAGGTCCACGTCCTCGACGCCAATGGCTGCGTCGGCGAGCGCTTTTCGCGCGGCGTCGGCGGCCAGGTCGGAGCACTGCACGGAGTCTGCGGCAACGCGGCGCGTGCGCACCCCTGACATCCCGGCCACCAGTCCGGGTCGAGGACGGAAGCCCTCGCTCGAGGCGGCGATCCGCGCCTCCACCTCGGCGCTGGTGCGAGCCGCTGGCGGCAGCGATGCGGCGACCGAGACCAGTCGGACGCGATTGCCCACAGCATCGATATAATTTGACATTTGTCTCATCGAGAGGAACAGCTACACTCGGCGATTTGGTGCATAGGCAGACGTACCGTAGCCACGATGAGAAAGGTGGGTCACCTCCCGGTCACCGCTGGGTCGTCCGGTCCAACGTCTCAAGCGGACTGAAGGGGAGAGGGGTGTAAAACACAAGGCTACAATCGTGGATCGATCAGCTTAACTTCATAAGAGTCAACTGGATGGAGGACATGAGTGCAGCGATTTGGTCACCTCGCCGCGCGCCTGCGTGCGCGTGTGGTTTTTCCCGTGCTGGCGGCTGCGATGGGGCTCTCCGCCCTCGTGGTTGGACTGGATCGGACGTCCTTTCTGGCGGGCTCGACTGACGAGGCGGCACCTGCGGCGCCAATCGCACTGACCTATCTGTCGAGCTCGGTGAAGGAATCAAAGCTGGCAGTGCCGGTAACAAACGTCGCATCTGGGATGCTCGACGTCCACATGGACCATCCCCGAATCGAGAAGTGGGTGGACCGGCTGACCACTACGCTCAAGGGTGATCTCAAGCAGTCGCTCGACCGGATGGACAAGTATGAGACGATGATCAATGCCAAGCTCGACGCTCGTCAAATGCCACG
>JBJMNM010000509.1:0-5896 GCA_045804305.1 Gemmatimonadaceae bacterium
AAAGCGGTTGACCAGCGCGATACCAATGCGCCGTGGCGGATTGCCGTTCCCGCCAGGCCTGAAACATGTCCGAATGCGGGCGGCGACGCGAGTGAGGAACAGCCGCTCGAGAGTGGCTGTCAAAAAAAAACGAGCCCCGCAGACATCCACGGGGCTCGTTCAGAAACTGGAACGGAGAGGGTTTTTTGAAGCCCAGTCGAAATAATGAGGCTCTCACCACACCTTTCAGCTTCCCCCGCACTGGGGGCATGCCGTCAGTATAGATTGTCGAACCCACTCGAAGGACTTATCGGCTCAAAAACGTGACTCTCCGTCCCGTACGGTGCTGTAAGTCTGACTGGCCAATCTACGCGCCGTCACAAGACGGGTCAATTCACCGAGGCAGCACATGGATCTGGGATTGCTTGGTGCCATCGCGCTTCTCGTCATCTGGGCAATCGCCGCGCTCGTCCTGCAGGGTCCCGGATGGGTGCACCTGCTGCTGACGATGGGTGTATCGCTGCTGATCTATAGGATCGTCGCGCGCGGAAGTTCCCGCGAACGACCCAGGTAGCGACACGTCCACGCGAATGCTCGCGCGCCGCAGGCGCGGCGAGCGCGCGTGTCAGCTTCGTGTCATGCCGGCGAAGTAGCCCGCCACCGCCCATCCCACCACCTTGGGCGTGAACAGCGGCTCGTCCGCGCCCACGTGCGCGCGGATCAACGCCTTCACCTCGATGAGCACCTCCGCCACGCTGAGCCCATGCTCGCGCGACAGCCGCGCGAAGGTTCGTACCTCCGGCTCGAGCGTATCCGGCACGCCCCGGCGTGCCTCGCGCGCGGCGCTCAGCGCTGTGAGCAGCCGCGCGCGCGCTGCTGATGGGACATCGTCCGCCATGCTCGTCAATTTAATCGGCGCGCAGGCGAATCCTCGATCCCCGTCGCGCACTGGCGAGCTCGAGAAAGGGAGCAACGGCGGAGTGTGACATTTTTTTCACACTCGGCCGCCGCGTTGCCGTCCCGTGACCCCCCTTGAATTGCCGCGTCCGGTAGAATACGAAGGCCGTGCATGCAAGATGTCAGCTCACACATGAGGAGGACGTCGATGAGACAACCGCAGGCCCCATCGCAGAATTCGCTCGCGATGCTGGAGTGGCTGGAGCAGCGCCGTCTCGACCTGATCGCCGCGTATCGCGCCACGCTGGAAGCGGAAGGTCAGCCGATGACGGTCGAGCAGCTCAATGCCGCCGTGGAACGCTGGAGCGACTTTGCGCTCGGACGCAGCCGCACCAAGATCGCCTGAACCGTCACGACTGCTCGACATCGTCGGCATCGTAGTACGCCGCGATGCATCCCGCCACGAACTGCTCGTACGCCGCGCGCCGACGATCCGGATCGAACGCGCCCGCGAGCGGCACCCGCTCGAACAAGCGCTTCAGCGCGATCACCATCTGCTCCGGCGGCAGCGCCATCTGATGCGCTTCCGTGCACACCCGCTGCGTCGCCTGGCGTAGGCGCTCCTGCGTCGCTTCTCCCGGCGACGCGAGCAGCGCGCTCAGCGCCTTGCCGACTTCGCGCGTGAGCTCGGGAGAGAATCCGCCGAGTCCTTCGTCGGCCGAGTGGGCCGTCACCGTCGACGGCCGAGGCGGTCCAGCGCGAACTGCACCGCCAGATCGCTCACGCTCCAGAGCTGCACATCGGATCCGGTGCCGTACCGCACGGGCACGATACGGTCGCCGCGCAGCTCGTAGCTCCAGAGCTCACTGCGGAACCCGGACGCCTCCACCGCCGTGGTGATCCGGTCGATCGCGTCACGCAGCTCACGCGCGTACGACGCACGCGCGGGATCCGCCGCGGCACCCGCCAATCGCCGCGCGGCGCCGAGGAGGAACAGGTTCACCTCGCGGCCCCAGACGACGCGCGGCCCATGATAGGCATCGCGCTCGAACGCGCGCCACACCGACGCTGGTGCGTAGCTGTCGTTCGCCACCACCGGCCCCACACCGTCGATGAACAGGCCCACGGGGTACGCGCGCACGAAGAGCCGGACGTCGCGCAGCGCGCGAGCTACGCCGGCGCTGTCCGGCACGTCGCGCGCGCCCTCGTGATCACCGAGAAAGAGCTGGGTCGCCGGATCGGAGTTCGCCACGCCGACCGGCCGCCCCGCACCGTCCAGCGACACGGCGAGGAAGGCGAGCGAGTCGCGGTTCGCTTGCGTGCTCTCCAATACGCGCTGCCACGCGGCCCGCTCTGCGGCCGGCATGGCGGCGAGCCGCGCGCTCACCTGCGTGCGCACCTCGTCCGGTCCCAGCTGCACGAGGAAATGGCGCCATGCGCCCGACCAGGTGTCGATCGCGCTCCGCAGCGACGCGCGGTCGCGCGCGTACTGCGCCAGCGGCGACGCCACCATCGCTGGCTCCTTCCACACGACCGAGTTGGCGCCGATGCCGAGGTCGCCGAGCGCCGCCAGGATCCGGTCCATGGCCTCCAAGGCGTGCGGCGCCCAGATGGCGTTCACGTCCATGGCGTAGCGGCCCCCGGCGTACCCTGCACCGCTGTCACGCCAGCTCGCCGACGACCAGCGTCCCGAGTCGCGTGGCGCGAAGGACACGAGATGCTGCGCGTCGGGCGCGCGCGCGTACGGTGCCGTCATGCGCGACACGAGTGCGAGCTCCCGCAGCAGCCGCAACACCCGCGGACCGCCGCCATCAGCGGAATCGAGCAGGAACGCGCGCTTGCGGCTCGGCGGCACGGCTGGATCGCTCAGCCATCTCCCGGCCAGCACCGCGAGCTGGAACTCGTCGTCGATCATGTGATAGTTCTCGCGCGTCCGCCGCAGGTCGCGCAGCACCGCGGTGGCGCGCGCGAGCAGGCTGTCGGCGGCCGGGCGATTCCCCTCGCGCACGGCGGCCTGCCGCGCGTCCATCAGCGTCGCGTACTCGGCGGCTCCTTCGCGGACGGCCTGGCCGCCCATCGCCTCCTCGTGGCTCACGTCGCCCTGCGGTCCGAGCTTGCGCAGTGCGCTGGCGATGGCGAACTCCGACATCTCGCTGCGCCAGATGGGACGCATCATGAGCGCGGTGAGCAGCATGTCACGCCCGAAGTACGTGGCGTAGTTGGGCAGCCCCGCCATGAGCTTCTCGCGCGACGACAGCAGCTCGGTGCCGCGCACCTGGCGCTCGAGCCATCGCGCGCGAAGCGCGGCCGGGCTCGTCGTGCTTCCCCGTGCCGCGGCGTGCGCCGAGGCGAGAAAGCGCAGGAACTCGGGACTGAAGATCTCGGTGCGCGCGAGGGGGGTGAGCGCCGTACCGGTGGTGGTGACCCGCACGTCGAAGGGCACCCCCGTGCGGAAGCGGGCGCGCAGCACGAGCGAATCGCCGGAGCGGACGGCGGCCACGCGGCGAGGATCGGCGCGAATCTCGAGCGTGAGCGTGTCGCGGCCGTCGAGCGACGGCTGGACGACGCGCGTCATCCAGGTGGAGTCGCCCTGTCGCGTGACGACGGTGGGCCGGCTACGCGCGCGGAGCTGCGCCACGTCAGGTGCGCCGAGCAGCGCGAGCTGCCGCCGCCGTGCAGGTGCATCGAGTCGCTCGAGGGCCGCGAGCAGCCGCTCGATCTCCGGCAGGGAGAAGGGCGGGCTCGCGAAGGGCGCGCGATGACGCTTGTCATACTGGAAGTCCCGCTCCACGCGCATGGAGCCCAGCAGGAACCAGCCCAGATTGAGCTGCGGCCCGTCGCCCATCAGCCGGTGTTCCACGGTGCGGCTACGCCCCGAGCGCGACACCAGTGCGCCAGCACCGTTCCAGTGGAGGGGGACCGGCCGGCCCATCGCGTCGCGGGCGGAGAATCCGACGCTCTCGTCGTCGGCATCCGCCAGCAGATGGACGACGCGCCCCTCGCGGGCGTCGAGGTACACCTGCACCGTGTTGCCGGCCGCGTCGCGGAAGAAGCGTGTCCGGTATCCCTGATAGGCTGCGCTGTCGTCCAGACCAGGCTCAGGGAAGGCCAGTACGGGCACGACCTGTCGCGCCGGCACGGACAACTGAGCCAGCAGCAGGATCGACAGCAGAGTCATGATTCCGGGTGACGGAAGTACAGCCCGGGTGGTCCGGGTGGGCGAGATTGTGGTGTTGTCCTGCCTGCGTCAAGGCGACGAAGCCTGAGGCGAGATCCTTCACTTGACAAGCTCTAAATAGAAGGATATGACTGGCACCGCTGCTTTTGTATCCGTCCGGCACAATGGCAGCCCAGCCTCGTTTGTCCACCGCACGCCTCGGTCTTCCTTCGCTCGCCGCCAGTGATCGGCGGGTTTTCGTGCGCACGCCCTTCCCCACCCACTCCGCGTCCATGTCCGCACAGCGCTGTTCCACTCCGCAGTCCCTGGAGGGTTGACGTATGGCGATGGTCCGCACTCTCTCCTTTGCGCTCGCCGGTAGTCTTCTCTGCGCAGCTCACCTGTCGGCGCAGACAGGCACCATCTCGGGGCGCGTCATCGATTCCGCCTCGCGTCAGCCCCTGTCGGCGGTCAGTCTCCGACTCGTGGGTACACAACGCGGGGCCGTCACGCGGGATGACGGCACGTACACGCTCCCCAACGTTCCGGTGGGCGCCCAGCGGATCCGGGCGAGCCGCATCGGGTTCGGTCCGCAGGTCAGGGACGTAACCGTTGCCGCCGGCGGTACGGCGACCGCCGACTTCGCGCTGCCGGCACAGGCCGCCGTGCTCGGCGAAATGGTCGTCACCGGCTACGGCTCGCAGCGTCGCGAATCGATCACCGGATCGGTCGCGACCGTGCAAGCGGAGCAGGCCAACGTGGGCGTGATCACGAACGCGAACCAGATGCTCCAGGGTCGCGTGGCCGGGCTCCAGATGACGACCAACAACGGCGAGCCGGGCGGCGGCGCGCAGATTCGCATCCGCGGCGGCACGTCGATCAGCGGCAGCAACGATCCGCTCTACGTGGTGGACGGCATCCCGCTCCAGAACGAGAGCACGGTGGCCGGCGCGTACAATGACCTCGGCGTCAACGCGGCCCTGCCGCGAAGCCCGCTCAACACGATCAATCCGAACGACATCGAGTCGATCACGGTGTTGAAGGATGCATCGGCCACGGCGATCTACGGCAGCCGCGGCGCGAACGGCGTGGTGCTCATCCAGACGCGTCGTGGCCTCAGCGGGCGTCCGAGCATCGACTACGATACCTACGTCGCCGCCGCGACCCCGTCGCACAAGCTCAACTTCCTGACGGGCGACCAGTACCGCACCTTCGTGCGGGCGAACGCCACCATCCTTGGACCGGAGCAGGTGGCCGGCCTCGGCACCGAGAGCACCGATTGGGAAGATGCGCTCACGCGCACCGGCTGGGCCACCAACCACAACCTCTCGTTCGCCGGCGGCCAGGGTCCCACGACGTACCGCGCCTCGCTGAACTACTTCGACCAGCAGGGCGTGGTCATCGCCAATGGACTGAAGCGCTATCAGGGCCGCCTCAACGCACAGCACCAGGCGTTCGACGGCCGGCTCGGTCTGGGCCTCACCCTGACGGCCTCGCGGGTGATGAACAAGTACCTGGCGATGGAGAACGGCGGCGGCTTCACCGGCGGCGTGTTCACCAACATGGCCATCTACAATCCGACCAAGCCCGTGATCGACCCCGTGACGGGCAAGTACTTCGAGGTCGGCACCGGCGCCCAGGGCACCCGTAACCCGGTCGCCCTGGCCGAGCAGATCACCGATCAGGCCCCGGAGAACCGTGTCCTCGGCAATCTGACCGGCTCGTTGGAGCTGATGCCCTCGCTCACCACGCAGACCACGCTCGGCGTCGATTACACGGACGCCGTGCGCCAGTCGTACTTCCCGCTCAGCAACCCGCTCGGTGCCAACGTCGGAGGCGCGGCACGGCAGGCTGAGCGCAGTC
>JBJMNM010000510.1:0-3045 GCA_045804305.1 Gemmatimonadaceae bacterium
GATGCGGCGCGACCCGCGGCGATCATCCTCACGCACGGGCATGTCGATCACGTCGGCGCCATCCACACGTTGGCGCGCGAGTGGGACGCGCCCGTGTACGCGCACGAGATGGAGCTGCCGTATCTCACGGGACGCTCCTCCTATCCGCCGCCCGATCCCTTCGTGGGCGGCGGCGCGATGAGCCTTCTCTCGATCCTGTTTCCAAGAAAGCCAATCAACCTCGGCGACCGCGTGCACGCGCTGCCCGCCGACGGCAGCGTGCCCGGGATGCCGGGCTGGCGATGGATCCCCACCCCTGGGCACTCGCCCGGCCACGTGTCCCTGGTGCGCGACGCCGACCGCACGCTCGTCGCCGGCGATGCGTTCGTGACGACGAAGCAGGAGTCGTTCGTCGCCGCGCTCACGCAGCGGCCCGAGTTCCACGGACCGCCGATGTATTTCACGCCGGACTGGGATGCGGCGCGTCAATCGCTGCGGCACCTCGCCGACTATGAGCCAACCGCCGCAATCACGGGGCATGGTCCGCCGGCGCGCGGCGAGCGGCTGCGGATGGAGCTGCATCAGCTGGCGGTGCATTTCGACGAGTGGGCACGGCCGGCGCACGGTCGCTATCGCGATCGCCCCGCGATCACGAACGCCAATGGCGTGGTGGATGTGCCGCCGCCCGTGGTGAGCGGACGGACGGTCGCGATCACCGGACTGGCGCTCGGCGCCGCCCTCGGCTTCGCGTACGCCATGCGGCAGCGCGACGGCCGCATCGCCGATCGTGCGCACACCGCCGACGACGTCGCGCTCGAGCTGGGAAACGATCTCGCCCTCGCCGATGGCGGCTACGATGCATCAGCCGTGGCGAGTCCAACGACGATCGAGCTGCGTTGATCGTCGCCACTCTCTCGTTCAGAGCGTTCCACCGTACTCACACCAAAAACGGGACTTCATCCATGGCACTTGCAACCGCAGGTCCGCGCCGCGTAAAGAGTGCACGCTCCAATGGAGCGCGTGGCAAAGCGGCCGCACTCGACAACGGCGATGCCGCGCACAACGTGGCCGGCCCGGAGCGCGTCGGCTCCGTGGCGCTTGGCGCGGCCCTCATCACGTACGGCGCGCGGCGCCGCGGACCGGCGGGGGTCGTGGCCGCGCTCGTGGGCGGTGCGTTCGTGCACCGCGGCGCAACGGGCAACTGCATGGTGTACCGCGCGATGGGTGTGAGCACCGGCAGCTCCGAGGCCGTGCTCGTTCCAGACCGGCCCGACGTGACGAGTCGCGCCGCCACGGTCAACGCGCGCAAGGCGATCAAGCTCGAGCGCGCCGTCACGATCGAGGTGCCGCGCTCCGTGCTCTACGCGTTCTGGCGCAACTTCGCGAATCTGCCGCGCTTCATGGAGCATCTGCTGGAGGTGCGCGTGGAGTCGGCACAGCGCTCGCACTGGATCGCGAAGGGGCCGGCGGGCGCGAACGTGGAATGGGACGCCGAGATCGTCAACGACGTGCCCGACTCGCTGATTGCGTGGAAGACCGTTGGCCACACCGACGTGCCCAACGCCGGCTCCGTGCACTTCAGCGACGCGCCCGGCGGCCGCGGCACGATCGTGAAGGTGGAGGTCGACTACGAGCCGCCCGCCGGCAGGATCGGCGCGCTCGTGGCGCGCCTGTTCGGTGAGGATCCCGATCGCCAGATCCGCGAGGACCTGCGGAAGTTCAAGCAGCTCATGGAGACCGGCGAGATCACCACATCCGCCCGACGCCGCGCCGATTCCGCGTACGTCGGGTCCACCCCGCAGAAGTGAGAGACGGCGCATGCGAGCAGTGACCTGGCAGGGCACGCGCAAGATGAGCGTGGAGACGGTCCCCGATCCGGAGATCGTCCAGCAGAGCGACGTGGTGGTGAGGGTGAGCGCGACCGCGATCTGCGGCAGCGATCTGCACCTGTACAACCACTACGTCACCACCATGCAGAAAGGCGACATCCTCGGCCACGAGTTCATGGGCGAGGTGGTGGAGGTCGGCCGGGATGTGCGCAATCTGCAGAAGGGCGATCGCGTCGTGGTGCCATTTCCCATCGCATGCGGACGCTGCTGGTACTGCAAGCAGGGCATTTTCGGCGCGTGCGACAACACCAACCCGAACGCGGAGATCGCGGAAGGCCTGTACGGGGAAGCCGGCGCGGGGATCTTCGGCTACTCGCACATGTATGGCGGCTACTCGGGCGGTCAGGCGGAGTACGTACGCGTGCCATTCGCCGATGTGGGACCGATCAAGGTGCCCGACGGCGTGAGCGACGAGGACGTCCTGTTCCTCTCCGACATTCTCCCCACCGGGTGGCAGGCGGCGAAGCGCGGCGAGATCAAGCCGGGCGACACGGTGGCTGTGTGGGGCTGCGGTCCGGTGGGCTACTTCTCCATCCAGAGCGCCTACCTGCAGGGCGCCGACCGGGTGATCGCGATCGACCGCTTTCCCGAGCGACTCGCGCTCGCGCGCGACGTGTGCAAGGCGGAAGTCATCAACTACGAGGAGACCGACGACCTCGTGGAGCTGCTCAAGCAGATGACCGGCGGCCGCGGTCCGGACGTGTGCATCGACGCCGTCGGGCTCGAGGCCCATGGCCACGACTTCCTGAGCAAGAGCGACAAGGTGAAGCAGACGCTCCGGCTGGAGATGGACCGTCCGACTGCGGTGCGGCAGACGATCCAAGCCGCGGCCAAGGGCGGGCGTGTCAGCATCATCGGCGTGTACGGAGGGCTGATCGACAAGTTCCCTCTCGGCAGCTTCTTCGCGAAGGGACTTCGCATGGCGGCGGGGCAGTGCGACGTGCAGCAGTTCCTCCCCGATCTCCTGGATCGCGTGCTGGACGGCGACTTCGACACGACGTCGATCATCAGTCATCGGCTGACGCTCGAGGACGCGCCGGAGGGCTACAAGAAGTTCTGCAACAAGGAAGACGGCTGCACGAAGGTGGTGATGCGGCCGTAAGGGCTCGTGGGCCGATTCACCAGTCGCTTCTATTCCTCTCCCGACGTCGGCGGTAACTTCTCGCATGAGCCCTGC
>JBJMNM010000511.1:0-33687 GCA_045804305.1 Gemmatimonadaceae bacterium
CGTCAGCTCCGAGCTGCGCTCCGCGACCAGTGATAGCAGCTCCTTCACGAACGCGTACGTCGCCTTGACGCGCTTCTCGAACGGATCGTGCGAGAAGGCCTCGCTCAGGATGCTGATGCCATTTCGTAGCCCATAGTAGTTCGTGCCGAAGCGCGGCCGGTGGTCGTAGGTGTACCACCCCGTATGCACCGTGTCGGTGCTCACCTCGTTGCCGAACGCGTCGTTGAAGTTCCCGTAGTCGAAGGTCTCATACCCATCGCGAGTGCGCACCCGCGTACGCAGCTCGGCGAGCAGCACCCGCGTGTAGTCGCCGAGTGGCGCCGCGGGATTGAGCGACGGCGAATAGGTGAGCGCGTATCCGTGGAAGCTCCCGTCGGTCGTGTGCAGGTCGACGAAGACGTCGGGCTCCCATGCGTTGAACATCGCGAGGGAGGCCCGCGTCTCCGGGGCTTCGGCCTTCACGTAGTCGCGGTTCAGGTCGAGCCCCTGCGCGTTCGGACGCTGACCGACGAGCTCCGGGCCGTTCTGCTCCGAGCGCTGCCGCTCCTGCGGCCCGAATCGCTCGTTGCCGTCGGCGTTGTAGATCGGCACGGCGATCAGCACGATGGAGTCGAGCACGTTGGGCCGCTTGGCGAACGCGAGGTCGCGCAGCAGGGCCTGCAGCGCCTCCTTACCCTCGACTTCACCCGCGTGGATGTTCGCCTGCACGTACACGATCGGCTTGCCGGTACGGCGGGCCTGCGCGGGCGTGCGCACGAGCGGCCGCGACGCGATCACGTACGGGATCTCGCGTCCCTCCACGGTCTTGCCGATGGAGCCGAACGCGTACGGCGCGCCCCGCGCCTTCAGTGAATCCAGAAACACGATGACGTCGGCGTACCGCGAGGTCTCGAGGTAGCCGGACCGTTCGGCCCGCGTGCTCTGCGCCGACGCGACCCGGCTCGCCAGCCCGGCGCACAGCGCGACCGCGGCGAGCATGCAGCCTCGCCGCGGCGCGACATCATCAAACCGAATCACAGGTTCTCATTGAGGAAACGGGTCAACGACGTGAACAGGTGCACCGACGTGTTGCCGCCCGAGATGGAGTGCGTGCGGTTCGGGTAGAGCAGCATGTAGAACGGCTTCCCGGCTGCCTCGAGCTTGTTGGCGAACTGGATCGTGTTCTGCGGATGCACGTTGTCGTCGCCGGTGCCGTGAACGAGCAGCATTCGCGCCGTCACACCGCTCACGTAGGCCTGCGGCGCGCTCACGCGATAGCCCTCGCGATTCTCCTGCGGCGTCCACATGTAGCGCTCGGTGTAGATGGTATCGTAGAGGTTCCAGTCCGTCACCGGCGCCACCACGAGGGCGGCCTTGAACACGCTGCCGCCTCGACCGGCGGTCAACGCGCTGAGGTATCCGCCGTAGCTCCACCCCCAGATGCCGACGCGACTCGCGTCGCCCCAGCTCTGCCGGCCGATCCAACGGGCGACGTCGATCTGATCCTGCGATTCCTTGACGCCAAGCCGGTATTGCGTGGTCTTGCGGAAGTCGCGCCCTCGCCAGGCGGCGCCGCGGTTGTCCACGCAGACCACCACGTAGCCTTGCTGGGCGAGCATCTGATGCCAGAGATAGCGCGTGCCGCCCCATGCATCACTCACCTGCGGAGAGGCAGGGCCGCCATACACGTACATGAGCACGGGATACTTCTTCGTGCTGTCGAAGCTCGCCGGAACGATCCGATACCCGTCGAGCTGCGTGCCATCGGGCATCGGGACCTTGATGAACTGCGCGGGACGCATGGCGACCTGCCCCAGCCGCGCCTTGAGCGGTGCGTTGTCCTGCAGCACGCGCACCACGCTCATGGAGGGGAGCGCGTGGAGCGTGGCAACGGCCGGTGATGCGATCGTGCTGTGGATGTCGACGGCGTACTTCGCATCCGGGCTGATGCTCACCGTGTGTGTGCCCGGCTGCGTGGTCACGCGCGTCATCGGTCCACCTCTCAACGAGACGCGGTAGACGTTGCGCTCCATCGGCGTCGGCGCAGCGGCGCTCACGTACACGTCGCCGGTCGTCTCGTCCACACCCAGCACGCCGAGGACGTCCATGCCGTCGGTGGTGAGCTGGCGGACGACGTTCCCGTCGCGTCCGTAGAGAAAGAGCTGGCGCCACCCCGTACGATCCGAGAGCCAGAGGAACTGGCGCTGGCTCGAGCCGATCCAGCGCAGGTCCCCGTTCTCGACGTCGACGTAGGCCGAGTCGTGATCGGACATCACCGTCCGACCTCGGCCCGTCGCGGCGCTGAGGAGCAGGACATCCACCCGATCCTGCTTGCGCGGCAGCCGCTGCACGGCCAGCGAGTCGCTGCCCACCCACTCCATGCGCGCGAAGTACTGGCCCGTGTCGGGTCCGACGTCGAGCCAGGTCCTGCCCCTGGAGGCGAGGCTGATGACACCCACCCTCACGCGCGCGTTCGGCTGGCCCGCCTTGGGATAGCGCAGCGTGGCCACCTTGGGGTACACGTCACCCGTCTCGTTGACGATCGGCATCGCCGGCACCGCGCTCTGATCGAAGCGCCAGAAGGCGATGCGTCGGGAGTCGGGGCTCCAGCGGAAGGCGTCGCGGAGGCCGAGCTCCTCCTCATACACCCAATCGGTGGTGCCGTTGATGATGCTCTCGCTGCCATCGGTCGTGAGCTGCTCCTCTCGGCCGGTCGCGATGTCGGTGACGAAGATGTTGTTGTCGCGGACGAATCCGACCTTCCGCCCGTCGGGCGAGACCTTCGCGAACATCTGCAGCCCCGGCTTCACGGAGACGGGCGTGAGCCTGGCCGTCCGGAAGTCGAACACGTGGAAGATGCCGCGGGTGTTCTGGCGCCACACTTGGACGGAGTTGTGGAAGAGGATCGCGATCTGCTCGTCGCCGCTCAGCGAGAGCTCCTCTACGGCGAGCGATTTTCCATCCGCGGCGAGCTGGTCGGCTTTCGCGAGCACCGTCTCCCTCCCTGTCGCGATATCCACCTTCACCAGCTCGGTGCCGCCGTCCTTGGCCGGCCGCGCGTCGATGTAGGAACTCCCGGAGCGGAGCCACGCCGGCTGCGGGATGGGGCCGCCGCGGAAGTCCGGCGAGGCGAAGATCCGCTCGACGGTGATCCGGCTCGGGTCACCGGTAGTCTGCGCGCCGAGCGGAGCAAGGGCCGCGAGACCGAGCGCGAGCGCGGGGAGACGGTGGAGATGCATGAAAGAGAGTGAAGGTTGTGGGAGAGGAATGGTACCCCGGGGGACGGCGGAAGGGTACGACGGTTAAAGGGTGAGACGGTGAGACGGTGAGACGGGAACGGCAAAGGCACACCGGACCGAGTCTGGTGTGCCTTGCAGTTCACGGTCTCACGGTCTCACCGTCTCACCGTCTCACATCTTCTCCTCCGGCTTATCCGAGTCCGGCTTGGACGGGACCGCGCCTTTCGCGCGCGTCTCGGCGGCGGCGGCCGGTGGAGCGCCCTGCTGGATGTCTTCGCTCACGTTGCGCTGGAATTTGTTGATGTCCGCGTCGCGCGCACCGGCGCCGACCAGGGAGCGCACGGCATTGGCGGCCGTGGAGACCGGCACGCCGCGCGATACGATGTCGGCGAGCACGGTGAAGGGCAGCGTGAGCGACCGGCGCAGCTTGCTCTCCTTCTTCATCTTGCCCAGCTCGACGGCCGGAACGCCGGCGTGCACGGCCGACGCCGCCGCCTTGATCTCGTCGGCGCTGGCCACCGTGCCGAGCGCGCGGTGCGCGCTGGCCATCTCGGTCGTGAGCGAGCGGACGGCGGCGACGATCTTGGGACCGTCGGCACCCTTGGCCACGGCCTCGTACATCTTCTCGAACAGAGGCTCGGTGGGAATCCCCTGGGCTCGTGCCGAATCCACCAGCGCGGCGAGCGCGGCGCGGGTCGGTGCGTCGAGACGATTCCCGATACGGGGATCCTGAGCGCCCGATGAGACGAACGCCGCGCACGTCAGTGCGAGCGCGATGAGTCCACGGGCTGGCCGGCTGGTCATTTGGTGCTGTCCTCGACGACGAGTGCGCTGCTGGGCATGCCGAAGTCGTCGCCCGCAGAACGCGGAGCGCTCGGATCAGCTACCCACTGCTTACCGTTCACCACGAAGGCGTAACGGTGGACACCGGCCGGGACCGGTGCTGTGACGCTCCACACACCCTGATGATTCGTGGCGACCAGCGCGGTGTCGCCCAGCCCCCAATCGTTGAAATCACCGACGACGGCCACGCTCTCCGCGTTCGGCGCGACGAGTACGAACTGCACCGGCTCCATCGGCACCGCCGGCTTGTGCGGCTTGCCGCGCAGCATGCCCATCGCCGCGACCGCCACGACACTCGCGGCAACCGCGGCGGCCCAACCAGGATGATGCGTGATGCGCGAGGCCACGCCGAGCCATCCACGGCTCCGGCGTTGAGCGTGCAGCCGCCGCACCCGCACCATCACGCGGCGATCGAACGCCTCGTCGATGCGGACCGGGTGCTGTAGCTCTTCGACAATCAGCTCGAGTGTTGTCCGACCCCACTCAGGCACTGTGAACCTCCCGCAACAATGTGCGCAGCCGATCGCAGGCGCGCATGACTCTCATCTTCAATGCCGAGACACCAACGCCGGTGATCTCAGACATCTCGTCGTACCCCAGCTCCTCTACGTACTTCAGCAGAAACGCTTCTCGTTGGTCCGGGCTGAGCTCGCCAAGCGCTCGCTCGATCTCCTCCCGCCACATCGTCTGCTCCGCCGGATGCTCCTGCGAAGCTTTCATCAAGGCGCCTTCGTCGTGCACGAACGTCTGTCCTCTGCGCACGCGCCGTGCCCCAGTCGTCCGACACCGGTTCACGAGGATGCGAAACAGCCAGGCGCCAAAGCGCTCGGGCTCCTCGCACCGCGCGAGCGACCGGTAAGCGCGCGTGAAGGCGTCCTGCAAGGCCTCTTCCGCGTCTTCCCGATTGCCGAGCATGTGGACCGCGTACCGGGCATACCTGTCCCGGTATCGCGAGACGAGCGCGCCGTACGCGTTCACGTCGCCGTGCAGCACCCGTGTAACGAGGGCCGCGTCCGTGCTCTCCATACCGTCTGGACCTTCGGTCAAATCACACCGTCACAGTCACTAAGGGCCTACGAGCCGTCCCACGGCCGCCCGTCTCATCAAACTATGGCAAAGGGTGCTCGGCCGCTCTAGGGCAATGGGTGCCCATGTGCTGGATAGAAACGCTTGTTTGCCCTCGCTTGTTCCACCAGCAGGCGCGCCGGGGTGAAGCGCCCCGGAAAGCGGTCGTCCAACGCCTCCAGCTCGTCCACGATCCGCGCCGCGCCAACCGTGTCCACATACCGGAAGGGGCCGCCGCGAAAGGGCGGAAAGCCGATCCCGAACACCGCCCCCACGTCACCATCCCGCGGCGACCGGAGCACCCCCTCCTCCAGACAGAGCAGGGCTTCGTTTACCATGGCGAGAACGCACCGCTGTTGGATCTCCCAGGGGTCCATCTCCCGCCGCACCCCACCGTTCGGAAGCAGATCGTAGACCGTCGCGTCGACCTCCCCTTTGGTGCCCGATTCGTCATAGCGGTAGAAGCCCGACTTTCCCTTCCGACCCGTCCGGCCCGACTCCACCACCCGGCGCAGCGACTCGCTCGGTGTGACGCGCGATCCGAAGGCCTCGCCGAGCACCTGACCCACCTTCCCGCCGACATCGATGCCGACTTCGTCGAGCAGGGTGATGGGGCCGACGGGGAAACCGAAATCGACGAGCGCCTTGTCGATCGACTCGATGGACGCCCCTTCGTCGAGCAGGCGCCCCGCCTCGTTCATGTATGCCGAGAGGGCGCGCGTGGTGTAGAAGCCCGGCCCGTCGTTCACGACGATCACCGTCTTGCCGAGCGTCTTGCCGTAGGCCACCGCGGTCACGATGGCGTCCTTGTCGGTGCGCGGCGTGACGACCACCTCGAGCAGGGGCATCTTGTGCACGGGCGAGAAGAAATGCATGCCCAGCACGCGGCCCGGCCGCGACGACGCCTCGGCGATGCGCGCGATCGGGATCGTGCTCGTGTTGGAGGCGTACACGGCACCCGGCTCGAGCACCGGCTCCGCCTCGCGTAGCACCCGATGCTTGAGCGGCAGGTCCTCGAACACCGCCTCGATCACGAGCCCGGCGTGGCCGAAGCCGGAGTAGTCCGTGGTACCGCCCGCGAGCAGCAGCTGATCCTCGTACTGGAGCCGCGTGATCTGTCGTTTCTTCAGGCGCTCCTTGAGCACGTCGCTCACGGCGGCGAGTCCTTTCCCGACGCGTGCCGGATCGGTGTCCTTGAGACGGACCGGCGTGTCCTGCTGCACGGCGACCGACGTGATGCCCGCTCCCATGAAGCCGGCGCCAATGACACCGAGCGTCTCTATACGCCGGGGCTCGGGCGCCGATCCGGTCACGCCGGGATCTTTCTTGAGCGCGCTCGTAGCGAAGAAGAGGAAGATGAGCTGCTTCGTGACCTCGCTCATCGCCATCTCGCCGAACAGGCGCGCCTCCTCGCGATACCCCTTCTCGCGACTGGAGTAGCCGGCCTGCACGGCGTCGATCGCCGCGAGCGGCGCGGGATAGTGTCCGTGCGTCTTCTCGAGCACGCCTTCGCGCGCCTTCTTGAACACGACGGCTCGTCCAAGAGGATTGGCCTCGAGCAGCGCGCTCGCGGCGCCACGACCGTTGCGGCCGCGGCGATCGAGCGAGTTGTCGGCGAGCTTGCGCGCACGGTCGATGGCGACGTCGATCAGGATCGCGGGATGCACCAGCTCGTCGACGAGGCCCATCTGGAACGCCTTCTTCGCGCGCATGTTGCGACTGGTGAGGATCATGTCGAGCGCGTTCTGGAGACCGATGAGCCGAGGCGTCCGCTGCGTCCCGCCCGCGCCGGGTATGAGGCCGAGCTGTACTTCGGGAAACGCGAGCACCGTCTTGGCGTGGTCCGACGCGACGCGATAGCGGCAGGCGAGCGCCGTCTCGAGCCCGCCACCGAGACACGCGCCGTGGATGGCCGCCACGACCGGCAGCCGCATCGACTCGAGGCGCGCGAGCAGCGCCTGGCCGTTCTTGCTCAGCGCCTCCGCTTCGGCGGCCGTGCGCAGCGTGAGGAACTCGTCGATGTCCGCGCCCGCGATCCAGGTATCCGGCTTGCCCGACGCGAGGACGACGCCGCGCACCGTCGAATCGCCCTCGAGGCGCTCGAACATCTCGGCGAAGTCGACGCGGAGCGCCCCGGTGACCTTGTTCACCGGCTCGCCGGGCAGATCGATTGTGATGACGGCGATGCCGTCCACGAGCTCGAGGTTGAGGGCGGACGTCATACTCTCTCGATCACCATGGCATGTCCCATCCCGCCCGCGGCGCAGACGGTCATGAGCCCGAATTGAGCGTCGCGGCGGGCCAGCTCGTTGGCGAGCGTCATGAGGATCCGTCCTCCAGTCGCACCGAACGGATGACCGATGGCGATGGACCCGCCCATCACGTTGAGCTTGGCGCGGTCCACTTCACCCACCGGCTCGCTGAAGCCGGCCCGCTCCGCCCACTGCTGCGACTCGAAGCCATGCAGGTTGCACAGCACCTGTGCGGCGAACGCCTCGTGCATCTCGATGAGGTCGATGTCGGCGAGCGAAAGCCCGGCGCGCTGGAGCGCGACCGGTGCAGCCAGCACGGGTCCCATGAGGAGCTGCTCGCCGGGATCGAGCGCCGCGTAGCTGTAGCTCCGAATGAACGCGATCGGCGTGTACCCGAGCGACGTGGCCATCTCCTCGCTCATCAGGAGCACGGCGCTGGCGCCGTCGGTGAGCGGGGACGAGTTACCCGCCGTGACCGTGCCGTACTTGCGGTCGAACACCGGCTTGAGCGCGCGCAGCTGCTCCATCGACGTATCGGAGCGAATACCGTTGTCCGACGTCATCGCCTCGAACTTCGGCGGCACGTACACCGGCGCGATCTCGGCCGTGAGCCGTCCGTCCTCGGTGCCCGCGGCGGCGAGCCGATGCGAGCGCAACGCGAAGTGATCCTGATGCTCGCGTGGAATGCCGTTGATCTTCGCCATCTTCTCCGCCGACTCGCCCATCGTCTCGCCGGTGGACGGTTCCGCGATGGCCGGCGTGATCGGGACGAGATCGCGCGGGCGGACCTTGGCGAGGGCGCGCACGCGTCCGCCGAGGGTCTTGGCCTTGGACGCGGTGACGAGCGCCTCGCTCATGCCGCGCGAGTGGAGGATCGGCACGTTGGACAGCGATTCCGCGCCGCCCGCGATGACGACATCGGCATGCCCGAGCACGATCTGGTCGGCGCCGTCCGTGATGGCCTGGTTGGCCGAGGCACAGGCGCGGCTCACGGTGAACGACTGCACGCCCTTCGGCAGCATCGGGAGCAGCGAGACCTCGCGCGCGATGTTCGGCGCGAGCACCGAGGGGACGACGGTGCCATACACGACGGCGTCGACGAGCTTGCCGTCGATCTCGCTGCGCTGAATGAGCTCAGCGACCGCGCGCTTGCCCAGCTCGATGGCGGAGAGCGACTTCAGCGTCGTTCCGGATCGAGCGAAGGGAGTCCGAAGCCCCGCGACGATCGCGACGCGGCGGCCGCGGGAGACGGTAGTAGACATGAATAAACCTACGTGTCGCCAAGGGCGTGAACAACAGGACCACCGACGGCGGTCCGTTGTTCAGTGCAAGGACGCCACAAGCTGCAAGCCATCAAGCAACAGGCTTTCGCCGACCTCTGTACCGAATGGCATCGCGAAACTTGGTCCCACAGGTGACCGGGGCGGAAAAAGCAACGGGTTGTCGTTCCGCCGTCGTCACGAACCAGCTCAAGTTTCGCGACCTCCTTCGCACTTCGCGATCAGCGAAAGCTTGAAGCTTGACAGCTTGCTGCTTGCAGCGTTTCCTGCACTGGCTTCCGGGCTCATCGCTCACAGCTTCCCCAGAGGACGCTCTGCTCCCTATTTCTTCCCCAGATGCAGCGCGCCAGCTTCGCCTGCATGCCCTCGGCAGCACGCCCTTCGACCTTCTCGTCATCGGCGGCGGCATCACGGGCGCGGGCGTGGCGCGCGATGCGGCGCGGCGAGGGCTGCGCACGGCACTCGTGGAGCAGGACGACTTCGCGAGCGGAACGTCGAGCCGCTCGTCGCGGCTGATCCATGGCGGCGTGCGCTACCTCGAGCATGGGCAGCTGCACCTCGTGTTCGAGTCGAGCAGCGAGCGACGCACGCTGCAGCACATCGCGCCGCATCTCGTGCGTCCGCTGGATTTCGTGTGGCCGGTGTACGCCGGCGCGCGCGTGCCGCGGTGGAAGCTGGCCGCCGCGCTCACGCTGTACGATCTGCTCGCCCTGTTCCGCAACGTGGCGCGGCACGAGCGGCTCAGTGCGCGCGACGTACTGGCTCGCGAGCCTCGACTGCGGGCCGAGGCGCTGCGCGGCGGCGCTCGCTACTGGGACGCCGCCACGGACGACGCGCGCCTCACTCTGGCGACGGTTCGCTCGGCCGAGGCGGCCGGCGCCGTCGTGCTGAATCACGCGCGCGTGACGGCGCTCTCGCGCGCCGGCGGCCGCGTGTCGGGCGCGCATGTTCAGGACACCGTGACCAATACGAGCGCGGCGGTGAACGCACGCGTCGTGGTGAATGCGACCGGGCCCTGGAGCGATGTCGTGGAGAGCTTGGCCGACGGCTCGAGCCAGCACCACGTGCGCGGGAGCAAGGGCGTGCACATCAGCGTGGCGCGCGAGCGACTGGGAAACACGAGCGCGCTCACCCTGATCGCGCCGCGCGACGGACGCGTGATGTTCATCCTCCCCTCGGGCGACTTCGCGATCGTCGGCACCACCGACACCTACGAGAGCGTGGCCCCCGAGGAGGTGCGCGCGTCGATGGCGGATGTGGAGTACCTGCTCGAGGCGGCGAACCACTTCTTTCCGGCAGCGCACCTGACACGCGATGATGTGGTCTCCGCCTGGGCGGGCCTGCGTCCGCTCGCCGCCGAAACGTCGGATTCGTCCGACCCCGGAAGCGCCTCTCGCGAGCACGCCATCGGAGAGCGCGTCCCAGGCCTCGTGAGCGTGACCGGCGGAAAGCTCACCACGTACCGCGCGATGGCGCGCCAGGTCGTGGACGCCGCGCAACGCTCACTCGGCACGACACCAACGCGCGCCACCACGGCGCGCGTACCGCTGACGGGCGGTATCGTCACGGACCTGGCGCGCGAGATCGTCGACGCCACGGCGCTCGCCGGCGACGCGAGAGTCGGGGCGCGGCTGGTGCACGCACACGGCAGCGAGTGGCGCGCGGTGCTCGCGCTCGCGGCGGCCGATCCCACGCTTGCCGATCGCGTGGAGCCGTCGCGCCCGTACCTCCTCGCCGAGCTGCGCTACGCCGTGAACGAGGAGCACGCCGTGACACTCGGCGACCTGCTCATCCGGCGCATGCCCGTCGCGTTCGAGACGCGCGATCATGGCCGCCGCGCCGCGCAGCGAGTCGCCCCGCTCGTGGCGCAGTGGCTGGGCTGGAGCGCGGGCCAGACCGGCACCGCGCTCGGGAACTATGCAGCGGAAGTCGACCGGCTGTTCCGCATCGAGGACGCCTAGAGGTCGTCTTCCTTCAGCTGATGGATCGTCTGCAGCTGCGTGACCCTGAGCTGGCGCACGACGGACGGAAGCTTGAGGTAGGCGATCTCCCCGACCTTCTTGCCGAGCAGTGCGCGTCCGATGGGCGACGACATGGTGACCTGTCCCTCCTCGAACTCCAGCGAATCGCCGAACACCAGATCGTAGGTCTCATCCAACCCTGTCTTCTCGTCGGTGACGACCACCTTGGAGCCGAGTCCGACGCGGTCGTCGGGAATCTGGGTCAGGTCGATGGACGAGAGCTTGCTCAGCCGCTCGCGCAACTGGCCCAGGCGGGCGCGCACGAACTGCTGGCGCTCGAGCGCCGCCTTGTATTCACTGTTCTCGCGCAGGTCGCCCATCTCGACGGCCCGCCGGATCTCGCTGGGCAGAGTAACGTTGAGCTCGAACTGCAGCTTCTCGACTTCTTCCCCGAGTTTTGACTTGAGCGCTTCAATCATGAGGATGCCGGACTGCGAGACGCGAAAAAAATGGGGCGCCGAGCCGAGGGCCGGGCGCCACGTCATTGCATTCTATAGTGCTCGGAGCGCCGTGGCAATTCAGGCCCTGTCTGCGTGAGTCTCGACGTCCAGGTCGTCGAGCCCGACGTCCTCCGCCTTCGCATGCGGTCATGGCAGGGCATGCTGGCGGGCTACGAGGTGAGTGCGTACGTGGTGCGAGGCGTCCTCATCGACACCGGCTTTCCACGCGCCACCCGGGAGCTCCACTCCGCGCTCGACACGCTCGCGCCGCGCGGCGTGGTCGTGACGCACTGGCACGAGGATCACGCCGGCAACGCGCCGTCGCTCGCCGAGCGCGGCCTGCCCATGCGCATGCATCCCGACTGCGAGGCGCGGCTGCGCGCGCGGCCGCCGATTCGCGCCTATCGTCACCTGGTGTGGGGTGCGACCGCGCGACTCGAGGCGCCATTGGAACCGTTCGATCCGGCGCCGCTCGCGATCGTTCATCTTCCCGGCCACACACGCGATCACGTGGTGGTCTGGGACGCCGAGCGGAAGGTGCTCGTCTCAGGCGACCTCTTCCTTGGCGTGAAGGTGCGCGTGGCACACGAGAGCGAATCGCCGCGCATGCTCGTCACGAGCCTGCGTACCGCCGCCGCGCTCGAGCCGCGTCTCCTGCTCGACGCGCATCGCGGTCCCCTCACCGACGCTGCAGCGAAGCTTCGCGCCAAAGCCGACTGGCTCGTGGACAGGATCTACGAGATCGAGTTGCTCGCCGCCCGTAGCTGGGACGAACGCGACATCGCGCGACACGTCCTCGGCCGCGAGGCGTTGGTGGGGTGGGCGAGCTGGTTCGAGTATTCGAAGATCGGTCTCGTGCGCGCCGTGCTGCGCGACGCCCGAGGTCCTTAGATGCCGGGCCACCGGTCGTCAGCGGTCGGGCCATACATCTGCGGTACCTTCTGATCCACGAGTCGCAGGTAGACGCCGAGCTGCGCACGGTGGTGCACGAGGTGATTCAGCACCATCTGGCGCAGGATCATGTACCGCGGCTGCGTGAGCACGGGATTGCCCCCGGCCTTGAGCGTCCACGGCACCTGGAAGTCGGCATCGGTCGCTTTGGCGAGGGCGGCGCGGCCCGCCGTGGCGTTCTTGTCGAACATCGCGACCAGGGTGCTGGTCTTCTCGATGGTGTAGCCGGAGCCGCGCGGCTTGTCCTTGGGCGCGAGGTCGAGCTCCGTCTGCTCCAGCGTCTTCACCACCCAGTCGGGCAGCATGGCGACGAGCTGTGCCAGATGCGCCATCATGAACGACTTCGGGTGCGGCTTCCATTCCGCCTTGTCGTCCGGCACGCGCTCGAGAACCTTGCGCGTGATCGTGATCTCGCTGTCGTACTCGGGAAGGAGGAGCGCAGAAATGGTCATGCCCGTGAACGGTGAAGGTGAATGGTGAACGGTAAACCGTCAGGGCGCAGAGTAGGGAGCTTGGTCAACGGTGCATCGGCAGCTTCGCGTCCGTCTCGCTCGGCTCCGCCGGCGCGCCGCCTGCCTTCTCGAATTCGCGGCGCAGTACCGTCATGTTGTGCACACGCTTGTCGAGCAGACGCTTGAGCTTCCGCGGCTCGTGCCGCGCGTGCGCATACGCGGTGATGAGCGGCAGCGCGACGGTGGTATCGAGGTAGCACACCACGGCGTCGGGCAGACGATCCGGGTCGATCTTGCCCCAGCTCACCGCCTCGGCGGGCGTGGCGCCCGAGAGCCCGCCGGTGTCCGGGCGTGCATCGGTGATCTGGAGGAAGTAGTCGTGCCCCTTCTCGTCGATGCCGAGCACCTCCTGGATCTGCGGCTCGGTCTGGAGCGCGAAGTTCTTCGGGCTGCCCCCGCCGCAGATCATCACGGCGCTCTTGCCGCCGCCGCGCTTGGCGCCGAGCACGATGGACGCCGTCTCGTTCACGTCGGCGTTGGGATCGATCACGAGCTTGTTTCCCTCGAGCGCCACGGCGGCGATGTTCATCCCGATCGAGGAATCGCCCGGCGACGACGTGTAGATCGGCACGCCGCACTCGTACGCGACGCCGAGCAGCGACTTGTTGCCGATGCCGAGCGCCTTCTCGCGCTCCCGGATGTACTTCCCGCACAGCGCATGGAACTCGGCGCTGCTCATCGGCCGCTGGAACTCGGGACCGGTGATGATCTTCCGGAAGAACGCGTCGGTGCTGAGCAGGACGTCGTAGTCGAAGAAGATGTCGTAGATGCGGACGATCCCTTCTTCGCGCAGCACGGTGTCGCTTGCTGTCGGATTCCCGCGGTGCATGGCCAATCCAAGACCGAAGTGCGCGTCGTGGTAGAGGTTCGCGCCGGTGGAGATGATCCAGTCCACGAACCCCGCCTCGAGGAGCGGGATGAGCGACGACATCCCGAGCCCGGCCGGCGTGAGCGCGCCGGTGAGGGTGAGGCCAATGGTGACGTCGGGCTCCAACATCTTCTTCGTGAACAGCTGGCAGGCTTCACGGAGCCGAGCGGCGTTGTACGCCTGGAAGGTCCCGTCGATGAGATCCGCCGCCGTCTCGCTCCCGTCGATGCGGCGCGGCTCGATCCTTCCGCCGCTCAGGAACTTTGAGCCCTCGTGCGAGGTGTGCTTCGCGCCGGCCTTTTCCCGCTCCTCGGCGGCGCGCTTCTGCTCGCTCTTGTTGCCGGCGGCGGACGCCTTCTGCTTGCCGCTGCCATGGCGCGACGCCTTGAAGCCGCCACGCTCGCGGCCCCCACCGTCGTCCTTCGGTGTGCCTTTCTTGCTGGCCATTACGGGATGTCCTTCCTGGAGCCGGTGATGCCGTTGGCCGCATTGTATGCCGCGATCACGGCGTGCGCGGCCTCGCGCGGGTCGTCGGTGAGTAGCATCAGGTCCATGTCGCCGGCGGAGATCTTCCGCTCGACCAACACCCGCGACTGGAGCCACCGAATCAGCCCCGCCCAGTAGTGGCGCCCGAACAGGATCACCGGAAACTGGTAGATCTTTCCCGTCTGGATGAGAGTGAGCGCCTCGAACGCTTCATCGAGCGTGCCGAAGCCGCCGGGGAAGATGATGAACGCGCTCGAGTACTTGATGAACATCGTCTTCCGGACGAAGAAGTATCGGAAGTTCACGAGCACGTCGACGTAGGGATTGGCCCCCTGCTCGAATGGCAGCTCGATGTTGCAGCCGATCGATTTGCCACCGCCTTCCTTCGCGCCCTTGTTCGCCGCCTCCATGATGCCGGGGCCGGCGCCCGTGATGATGGAGAAGCCGGCCTCGGCGAGGAGTCGCGCCGTTTCCTCCGCGGCGAGGTATTGCGGATCGTCGGGCGCCGTGCGCGCCGAGCCGAAGATCGAGACGCCACGCTCCACCTTGGCGAGGTTGTCGAACCCCTCGATGAACTCGCCCATGATGCGCATCACGCGCCAGGTGTCGGTGCGCGTGAAGTCGCCGGGGGCGCGACGGTCCTCGACCGGGGCCTGGAGGAGCTTCTCGTCCTCCGTGACGGGGCCGACGAAGTCGCGCAGATCGTCGTCGATCTTGCGCACGGCACCGGCGCTTCGCCGCGCGCCTGTCTGCGACGGCGGCGTACGTCCGGCGGCGCGGTGCCCCTCTTCGGTGCGCTCACGGAGTCCTTCGCGCGACTCGGCCTGCGCCGCGGCGAGCTGGGCGGGATCTCCGCGCTTGCCTGTGGCGGTCCGCGGCGCGCGCTGCGTCCCGTCCTTGCTCGAGCGTGTCGATCCCTGTTTGCGAGTTGCCATGCGGGAGTGTAGTCGAGGAGCGCCGTCTCGCGCCAGCGACACCGCGCCACGCTTGCCGCGCTGGCGCCGCGTCGCTTTTCTTCGCCGATGCCCGTGATTCTTCTGGTCGCCGACGGCGCCCGCCCCGATGCGTTCGCCGGCGACCTGTCGGGGCTGCCCGCCTTGCGACGCCTGCGCGACGAAGGCGGGCTCCACGAGGTGACGTCGGTCTTCCCGTCCGTCACCGGCCCGGCCTATACGCCCTTCCTGCTCGGCCGCTTCCCGGGCCCGATCGGCGTGCCCGGACTCCGCTGGTACGATCGCGCGCGAACCGCGGCGGGCTGGCCTGATCACGCGCGCAGCTACGTCGGCTACGAGATGGGTCGCATCAACCGCGACCTCGATCCCGCCGCACCGACGATCTTCGAACTGGTGCCCAACAGCGTCGCGGCACTCAGCGTGGTGACGCGAGGTCTCGCCAGCAGTCGTCGCATCGGCGGCATCTCGGCGCGCTCGGCGCTGAGGGCCGCGCTCACGCACTTTCGTGGACGTCCCGAGCGATGGCTCGCACTGGACCGTGAAGTCGGGCATGCCGTCGTGGAGCGGATGCGGCAGGAGCGGCCCGACTATCTGTTCGCCGCGCTCACCGGCATCGACAAGGCCTCGCACGCGCGCGGCCACGGAGACGTGCTCGTGCGCGAGGCGCTGCACATCGTGGACGATGTCGCCGCGCGGCTGCGGCATGACGCCGAACGTGGCGGGTACTGGCACGACACGCATCTGTGGATCGCCAGCGATCACGGTCATTCGGCCGTGCACACGCACGACGACATCGCCGGTGCCGTCGCGAGCGAGGGGCACCGCACGGTCGCGCATCCTTGGTCGCTGCGCGTCGCCCCCGACGCAGCCGTGATGGTGAGCGGCAACGCGATGGCCCACGTGTACGTGGAGCTGAAGGCCCGCACGCGCATCGGCTGGACGGGGCTCGCGCCCAGGTGGAGCCGGCTGGCCGGCGCGCTGCTCGCGCGACCGTCGGTGGATCTGCTGCTCCTGCCGCTCTCCGCGCATCGCTGCGAGGTGCGCAACGCCGAGCGCGGAACGGCGGTCGTGGAGCGCGTCGGGGATCACTTCTACTACAGCCGTACGCGTGGCGACCCACTCGACGTCGGCGTCGATGTGGAGGGCAGCGCCGACGACGCATACGATGCGACGCGACGCGGCGCGTATCCGGACGCGATCGTGCAGATCGCCGCGCTGACCGCGTCCGCGCGCGCGGGCGATCTCATCCTCTCGGCGACACCCGGCTACGATTTCCGCGACCGCTACGAACCGATCCCGCACCGCAGCGCACACGGCGCGCTGCATCGCGAGCACATGCTCGTGCCCCTGCTCATGAATCGGCGGCCTGTGCGGCCGCCACGGCGCACGACGGACCTCTTTGCCAGCACGCTCACCGCGCTCGGGGTGACACCGCCCATGCTCGTCGACGGACGGTCGTTTCTCTAGCGCGGCGAACGCGAGGCCCGCGGTGGTCAGAGGTGCAGGCTCAAGCCAAAGCTGGGTCGGCCGGCCCGCAATCCGGTGACTGGCCGCGGCGCGAGATCGAATTTCTCCCACCGCTCCCGTCCGATCAGCGCGCCGATCCCCGCGCCGTAGAGCGCGCCGCTCGCCGTCATGTACAAGGCGAAGCTCGTCAGGTCGCCGGACGTGTTGTTGCAATAGTCGCAGCTCTGAAGGGACGGCAGCGCCACGGCGGCGATGATCAGTCCAACCGCGGAGCCCCAGACGACGCCACGTTGCGCGCCGAGCGATCGGCTGTTCCCGCGGCTCACCTCGAACGACGAGAGACGATCGATCGGAACCGTGATCGGCTGGCTGTTCGGCCCGCCCACTCGCAGCGTATCTCCGTTTCGTGTGAGCACGGTCCCCTCATACCGGCCGGCAAGGATGCCAGGCGCCTCCAGGCGCACCCGCGCTCCGGGTTGCGCTTCGGTGAGCTGGGCGTGCAACGGCCGGGCGAACGCGAGCAGGGCGAACATCAGGATGCGGGGGCGCATGGCGGGCTCCAGTAGGGGGCGACGAGGTGGGTGCTTCGACGCCGCCACGCTATGGCCCCGCAGTCATTCGCCGGTCATCCGCCGGTCACGTCACGTCAGGCGGTCGACCACTACGCCGCCGGCTGGCGGCGGATCGTGCCCGGAAGCGACAACAGCGCCCACGAGCCTTCGAGGATGATGAACCCCACGTTCCACGTGCGGATCGCCGAATAGGTCAGCAGCAGGGATCCGGCGAGGTTGATGGCATTGAACGCCCGGCTCTCGCGCGACAACCTGCCGCGCTGAAGCGCGACGTAGCCCGCCAGGATGAAGACGGCGCCGAGGATGGACGCGAGTTGATCGATGAGCCGCATCCGTACAACTTACAGCGATGAGCTGGACCCGCCTCTCGCTGCGCCTCGCCTTCCGCGCACTCCGCTCCCCGCGCACGGGCGCGGCGCTGCTGCGCATCGCGTGGCGGTTTCGCCGGCGTGGCTGGTGGCGTCGGCCCCCGTTCCTTCCCCTTCCGGCGGCCGACTACGTCCGGTGGCGCATGCACACGGCCTACGGCGACTCCAACGCCGTCCCGCCGATGGAGGACGTGGTGCGTTACGCGCGCTGGGCAATCCGCGGGCGGACCCCATGATCGACGCGCCGGCGGCCGCTCCAGCCGCGCCGGCCCCGTCCGAGCTGTCCACGCTCGCCAAGGCGCACGCCTTCGCGCTCGGCTTCGACCTGGTTGGAATCGCGCCGCTCGGTCCCGCGGAGACCTCGGCGCTGTTCGAGGAGTGGTTGGCGGAGGGCTACGCGGGAACGATGCAGTATCTCGCGCGCGGCGCGGAAAAGCGGCGTGACTCGCGGCTGCCGCTTCCGGGCACCACGCACGCGATCGTCGTCGCGTTGGACTACGGCGGGAAGGAGCCGGCCGGGCCCGTGGCCCGCTACGCGCGTGGAGACGACTATCACGACGTGATGGAGGCGCGACTGCGCGAGCTGCATGCCCGCGTGGAGCGCGACGCCGGACGCTCGATCGCCGGCAAGCCGTACGTGGACACGGGGCCGATCCTCGAGCGCGACCTCGCGCGGCGCGCCGGGCTCGGGTGGTTCGGCAAGAACACCAACCTGCTCAACCCGTCACTCGGATCGTTCTTCTTTCTCGGCGCGCTCGTGCTGGACGTCGAGCTCGCGCCGGACGCGCCGTTCGAGGCGGACCGCTGCGGCACCTGCACGCGCTGCATCGAGGCCTGCCCCACCGACGCGATCGTGGCACCGCGCAGGCTCGACGCGACGCGCTGCATCTCCTATCTCACGATCGAGCTGAAGGGCGAGATTCCGGTGGAGTTGCGGGAGAAGCTCGGCGCCCTGCTCTACGGCTGCGACATCTGTCAGGACGTGTGCCCCTGGAACGTGCGGTTCGCACGGGAGAATCGCGTCGCGGAGTTCGAGCCTCGTCCATTCATCGGCCGCAAGGATGCGGCAACGCTCGCGCGTGACCTGCTCGCGCTCACGCCGGACGAGTTCAGCACCGCATTCAAGGGCTCGCCGATGAAGCGCGCGAAGCTGCGAGGGCTCCAGCGCAACGCGGCCGTGGTGCTCGGCAACGTCGGCGAGACGCGGCCAGCAGCGCCTACTGGATCTGGATGTACAGCGGCACCGGCGCGAGCCGCAGGATGTCACCGCGCGGGGTCGGCGGCCGGTCGTTCTTCGCCTTCGTGAACTGCTTCCACCCGGTGAACTGCACCGGCTCGCGCTTGATGTCGCGCCAGTAGGTGTCGCGCTTCATCCACGGCGGGCCGAAGCCGTCCATGTGCATCACGACCTGCACGCGCGGGTCGAGCTCGATCTTCCGCGCGTTGGTCACGCCCTTGGGCGTGAAGCGGTGCACGACGAGGATCTTGGGAGGCAGCTTGTGCTTCTCCACGAGGGTCGCGAGGAAGCGCGTCGCGTAGTTGATGTCCGCCGCGTCGTAGGTGCCGATGCGCTTTCCCGGGATGCCGCCGTTCTTCATCGAGAACTCGGGATCGATGCCGAGGTGCACGTCGGGGCGAATCAGGAACTTCTCGATCCACGGCAGCTCCGCCTGCAGCGTGCTCTGCCCCACCTGCAGGTCGACGAACATGAGCGCGTTCCGGCTCCGTGCCCAGCCGTACACCTTCTCGATCATCGCACTGTCGTGGCGCGTCCGGTACTTGCCGCTCGGGCCTGGATACCCGTCCGCGACGAGCGCGATCACCTGCAGCGCCGGGATCGCGGGCGTCGCCGGATCGATGCGATTCCAGGCCGCCACCTCCGCGTCGAGCTTCCGCAGCATGTCCTCGGACTCGAACTCGCCGAGGATCCCCATGCGCCGCGACTTGGGATTGCCGTAGAAGGCGATGATGCGCTTCGCGGGAAGGATGCTCCCCGGCAGCGGTGCGGGTCCCTTCACGGGCCAGAGCGAATCCAGCGGGCTCGCCATGTCTCGAAAGGCCGGATGGCGATGGCCCGACTTCGGGCCCATCACGGCGCGCGGCCGCGGCCGGGAACTGTCGGGCGTCGCGCCACTGTCGGGCATCGCGCGTCGCTCCGCTCGACGACCGATCGGCGACGAATCCATCACGGTCGCTCGCCGCGCCGACGTGAGGGAGTCGACGGTGTCCGCCGGAGCTCGCGACGACACGGCGCGGACGCCGGCAGGTGCCGGTGTCGAGGCGTCCGGGTTTCCAGCGCGCTGCGCGCTATCGGCACACGCGACGGAGGACGTCAGGATGGTGGCGAGCGCGCCGAGTCGGACGACCAATGGCGCGAGATGGCGATGAATCATGAGGGACGAATGGGATGGCTGCACGACGGCGGGACAGCACGATGGCCTGAGGGCCGGCGGCGCGAAAGGCCGGTGAGCACGAAACGGTATCGCCGTTGCGTCGTAGTGCCGGCATGACGCAGCCCACGGGCGAATTCCTCGAGCTCCAGGCGGCCCTCGCCGGTGAGTACTCTCTCCAGCGCGAGCTCGGCCGAGGAGGGATGGGCATCGTGTACCTCGCGCGCGACGTGCAGCTCGACCGCGACGTCGCCATCAAGGTGCTCCCATCACACCTGGCGCGCACCGCCGAGTCGCGCGAGCGATTCGTGCGGGAGGCACGCACGGCCGCCGGACTCTCGCACCCGCATATCGTCCCCATCCATCGCGTCGGCGAGGCGTCGGCGCCCGCGGCGCAGGGCGCCGCGGGCACGCGCTTCGTCTTCTTCGTCATGAGCTATGTGGAGGGCGAGACGCTCGGCGAGCGACTCCGCGCGCGCGGTCCCCTCCCCCCGACGGAGGCCGCGCGCGTGCTGCGCGAGGTCGCCTGGGCGCTCGCATACGCGCACGGCCGCGGCATCGTCCATCGCGACATCAAGCCGGACAACATCCTGCTGGAGGCTGGCACGGGCCGAGCGCTCGTGACCGACTTCGGCATTGCCCATGGCGGTGCCCACTCGGGGCCCGACACCGACCCAGGCAAGATCATGGGGACAGCGAACTTCATGAGCCCGGAGCAGGCCGCTGACGAGCCCATCGACGGGCGCAGCGACATCTATGCGCTCGGAGTGGTCGGCTATCTCGCCCTGAGCGGCCGGCTGCCCTTCGAGGCGCCGAGCCTGCCGGCCTTGCTCGTCCGACAGGCGACCGAGGCGCCACCGAGCGTGTCGCGCGCGGCGCCGGGGCTTCCTCCCGCACTGGCCGCCGCGATCGACCGGTGTCTCGATCGCGACCCGGCTGCTCGCTTTCCAGACGGCGAGGCCATGGCGGCGGCGCTCGCACCAACGCCGGAGGCGCGGCCTTCCCTGCCGCCCACGCTGCGCGCCTGGCTCGGTGCACGGAACCCGCTCCTCGTCCCCTACATGGGATGGTCCGCAGGGTTCGGCGTGCTCACCCTGGCGAACCTGATCGCCTGGGTGACCGGCAACCGGCCGGCTGGGCCGGGTGACATCGTGTTCCTCGCCGGGATCACGTCGCTGCCCCTCCTGCCGATCGTCGGCTTCCACCTCAACCAGGCGCGGCGGCAGTTCCGCGCCGGACATTCCCTTGCCGACCTGCGCTCGGCGCTCGAGATCGCGCGGCGCGAGCGGGCCGAGACCGAGGCGCTCGCGCGCGAAAGCGTGGAGCCCGCCGCCCATCGGGTCCTCCGCCTAGGCACGGTCGCGTCCGCGACCTGGCTCGCCGTCACCTTCGGACTCCTACTTCAGGGGACGATCCACGAGAACAAGACGGGCATCGCCTGGTTCCTCGTGCCCCTGTTCAGCACGATGCTGCTGGGAGCAGTGAGCAACGCGCTCGACGTCCAATTCATTCCCAACGGGATCCGCGACTGGTGGCAGACGGGGATCCGCGAGCGCCTCTGGAACAGCCGAGCGGGGGAATGGCTCGCGCGACGGCTCGGCGCCCCCGATCGCTCCCGTGCGGTGGGCGGCGGCGTGTTCCGCGCCACCGAGTCGGTCCTCGGCGTGGCTGCGTCCGAGCTTTTCGCCGCCCTTCCGCGGGCGTATCGCGAGCAGTTGGCCGAGCTCCCAGCGACCGTCGCGGCGCTCGAGGCCCGGGCCGCCGAGGCTCGGGCGGAGATCGACGTGCTCGCGGCGCTCGCGCCGTCCGCCGCCGATCCTTCCGTAGGCTCGGGACAGGCTGTCGACGTGCTCGAGGCGAGGCGCAAGGCCGCCGGGATGCACCTGGCGGCGAGCGTCGCGGCGCTGGAGGGGATCAGGCTCGACCTTCTGCGCCTGCACGCCGGCGCGAGCGATCTGGCGCCGCTCACGACGCTGATCGACGCGGCGCGCCTGCTGGGCGACGACGTGAGCCGCCTTGCCGAGGCACGACGCGATGCGGACGCAGCCACCGTGCGACGCTCGCTTGATGCAGAACGAATCCCGACGCCAGTGTGACGCCACCTTGCCGGTGTCAGCTCACATCAACCAGGAACAGCATGCGGATCGGAATCCTCGGGTCGGGCCTGATGGGCGGAAAGCTCGGGACGATCTTCGCGCGGGCGGGACATGACGTCGTGTTCAGCTATTCGCACAAGCAGAGCAAGCTCGAAAGGCTCGCGCGTGATAGCGGCACGACCGCGCGGGCGGGCACACCGCGCGAGGCGGCGCAGGACGCGGACGTCATCTTGCTCGCCGTGCACTGGAGCCGTGTGGACGACGTGTTGAAGCAGGCCGGCGACCTCTCGGGCAAGGTGGTCGTCACCTGCTCGCTGCCGATGAACGACGACGACACCGGCCTCGTCGTCGCCCACACCTCGTCGGGAGCGGAGGAGCTCGCGAACAAGACACCCGGCGCGCACGTTGTCTCGGCGTTCAGCACCGTGCCGAGCGAAGTGCTGTTCGCCGTGTTCGCGGCGCGCGCGGGTGACGTACCTCCCAGCCTCGTCTATTGCGGCGACGATGATGAGGCGAAGGCGACCACCGCTCGCCTGATCCGCGACGCAGGCTTCGACCCGGTGGACGCCGGCCCGCTCGAGGTCGCCCGCTATACGGAGCCGTTCACGCTGCTCATCGCCAAGCTCGCGTACGAGGGCGACGGCGGGCCGGCGCTCGCGTACCGGTTCGAGCACTTCGAGGAGCGGTCCTCCTAGGGCTGCCGTGCGATCACGAACCGCTTCCCGTCGGGCGACACGTCGTACATCGTGTTGAGCGCGGACTGATACGGTGTCCGAAACAACACGGTCTGTGCGCGAGCCGCCGGCGGTATGCCTCCCACCGCCGCGTCCAGCTGCACCGCGACCAGCGCTCCGTCGCGCCAGTAGTACAGCTCCCTCCCATCGCCACGCCACACGGGATGCATGCCACCGCCGGAGGAGATCAACACGCGCCGTCCGGGGCGGGGGTACGAGTCGAGGTACACTTCCGGCTGTCCCGTCTCGTCCGAGGTATACGCGACCCAGCGCCCGTCCGGCGAGCTGCGCGCAGCCGTCTCGTCCGCGGGTGTCGCGGCATACCGCCGCGCCATGGACCCGTCCTTCGGCTGCACCAGGATGTCGTGCCGGTCGGGGCCGGCCTCCTCCGTGACGAGCAGACTACCGTCGCGCGGCCAGTCGCTCGGGAACTGCGTTCCGCTGCGCGTCGCCAGCACGTACTCCTTTCGCCCGTCGAGCGACCGCATCATCACGTCCTTGCCGGCCGGCGCACTCGCCGAGTAGGCGAGGAGCGCACCGTCGGGGCTCCATTGCGGGTCATTGCTGTCCGCGTCATCGTCGGTGAGTCGCCGCGTCGTGCGAGCGTCGAGATCCGTCACCCAGAGGTCGCTCGACTGCCGCCCGGGGCCGAAGGCGCCGTACGCGACGCGACGCCCGTCCGGCGAGAAGCGCGGCGTCCAGGGACGAGTGGCGGGAATCTCCTGCATCAGGCGGCCGGCGCGGTCGACCACGGTGAGCGAGCCGTTGCCCGCCACGATCGGCACGTCGTTCATCGGTATTGGCGGCGTGACGCTCGCCATCGTCGCCGAGGGCGCAGTGTCGGTCCAGCGCCGCACGAGCGGCCACCGGTCGATGAGCAGCCCGCCGACGAGACCCAGCAGGAGCGTGACGGCCGCGGCGTACAACGCCGCGTGCGCGGACACCGTTCGGCTGCGAGACGCGACGCGTGGCTCGCTCGCCTTCACCGCGACCACGTCGTCTACGTCATCCGGCGGCACGGGGAGCAGCGCCGCCGCGAACGCCGCGGCGTTCGGGAACCGATCGTCGGGGCGCTTCGCCAGCGCGCGCCGCACGGCCGCATCGACGAACGGCGCCACACCGGGGCGACGCGCTTCCAGCGCCGGCGGCAGCTCGTGCATCATGCGCCGCACGACGGCCTGCCGTGTCGGCGCCGCAAAGGGGGCCTCGCCGGCGAGCATCTCGTGCAGCACCACGCCGAGCGCGTAGACGTCGACGCGCGCGTCGAGCGCGCGCTCGCCCGCCGCCTGTTCCGGCGCCATGTACTGCGGAGTCCCGAGCGCGAGGCCCGTGCGCGTGATGCGCTCGCCGCCCGCCTGCTCGAGCGCGAGCGCAATGCCGAAGTCGGCGACCAGGGCATGCCCGTCCTGGAGTAACACGTTCTCCGGCTTCACGTCGCGGTGCACGATGCCTCGGACGTGCGCGTGGTCGAGCGCGTCCGCGACTTCGCGCGCGAGGCGCACCGCTTCGGCGATCGGCAGCGGTCCGTCGCGCGCGAGCCGCGACCGCAGCGTCTCGCCCTCGACGAACGGCATCACGTACCACAACAGCCCGTCCAGGCTCCCGGAGTCGAAGAGCGGCAGGATGTGCGGGTGCTGCAACGAAGCCGTCACGCGAATCTCCGCGAGGAACCGCTCGGCACCCACCGCGGCCGCGAGCTCCTCGCGCAGCACCTTGATCGCGACGCGCCGACCGTGCCGCAGATCGCGCGCGAGGAACACCGTGGCCATGCCCCCGCGCGCGATCTCGCGGTCGATCGCGTAGCGCCCCGCGAGCGCATTCGCGAGCCGCCCGGCAACCGGCGCCGGCGCGTCGGCTGCGCCCAGCGCTTCCACGGCAGGCCGCTCGAGGAAGTCATCGGCGGCGTCCACGTGCGCGGCGAGGAGCGACGCGACCTCGCGCCGAAGCGCCCGATCCTCACCGCATGCGGCAGCGACCACGGCGTCCCGCCGATCAGGCGCGCACGCGAGCGCGGCCTGGAGGATCGCCTCCACCACGTGCCACCGGTCGGGTGTCATCGGCGGCGCGTCGGCCGCCGGCTCGCCCGGAGTGGATATGGTCATGCCTCGAGCTCGCGGCGAAGCCACATGCGCGCGACGGCCCACTCGCGACCGACGGTCGCCTGCGAGATGCCGAGCGCGTCCGCCGCCTCGGGGATGCTCAGCCCGGCGAAATAACGCAGCTCCACCAGCCGCGCCTTGCGCGGATCCAGGACCGCGAGGCGGGCGAGGGCGTCGTCCAGCGCGAGCACGTCCACCGCGTCGGGCACCGCGACCGTCTGCTCGGCCTCGCCCAGGGTGACCTGCGTCCCGCCGCCTCCGCGCTTGAGTGCGTGGCGCGTGCGCGCGTGATCCACGAGCACGCGACGCATCATCTGCGCGGCGACGGCGAGGAACTGGCTCCGGCTTTCCCAGCGTGCGTCGTGCTGGCCATCCAGGCGCAGCCACGCCTCGTGAACCAGTGCCGTGGCCTGGAGCGTGTTGCTCTCACCCTCGCGGCGCAGCGTACGCCGCGCCTGCCGGCGCAGCTCCGCATACACGAGCGGGATGAGCGCCTCGCTCGCCCCCGCGTCGCCCGCGCCCCACGCGTGCAGCAGCTCCGTGACCGCGTGCGCCGCGCGGCTATTCGTGGCAGGCGCCGGGGTCGAGGGAGACTCGGCCTCGGCAGGCACGGGCGTGATGGGCATGAACGTTCGGCGTTGAGGGGAGAAGCCTGTCTGCCCGGTTGGACACCACCAGTCGTGAGTGGGTTTCGTCCGGTTTTGCGCGCTAAGAGATAAGGCGCCGAGCGCGCCGTTCCCGCTCCTGGAGGATACCATGACTACGCCACGCATCCGCTCCCTGGTTTCACTCGCCGCCGCGCTGACCGTCACCCTCGCGCTCGGCGGATGTGCCAGCGCCAGCGCTCCCTCGAGCCTCGCGAGGGAGGCGCCCGATGCGCGTCCGCTCACCGTGCGTTTCGACAACGACGCACGCGACTACGTGCACGTCTATCTCGTTGGCGAGCAACGCCAGTGGCTGCTGGCGCGCGTGGCGCCCGGTGCGCGAGCGATGCTGCGGATTCCCGACGAAGCGCTGGCCGGAGACGTGGATCGGATGCGGCTCGCGGTGCTGGCGGGAGAGCGCGTGACGTTGTGGGCCCCCAGCGAGGCTCGCGCGACAGTCACTCTTGCGCAGCCGATGGCGGCGTTTCTCTCGCAGCGGTGGACGTTCTCGCAGTCGCTTACGCAGGGGCAGCTCATGGCGCTCCCCCGCGCGCGCGCGGAGATGGTCCGGCCTTGATCACTCCCGCGCGAACGCCGCGTCGAACGCCACGCTGGACGACGGGAACTCGATCGTGCGCAGCCGAGCGCAGGCCTCTTGCGCGCCGAACTCGCGCTCCATCGCGCCGTCCTCCCACTCCACCGACAACGGTCCCGTGTAGCCCGCGCCGTTCAGCGCTCTCACGATGCCCTCGAAGTCGATGCGGCCGCGTCCGATGGAGCGGAAATCCCAGAAGCGGTCGCGATGGCCGAACGGCAGATGGCCGCCGAACACGCCGGACGGCTTCGGCGTCTCCGACCACCAGACGTCCTTCATGTGCGCGTGGTAGATGCGTCCGCCGTACCGTTCGATGAAACCGAGATAGTCCACTCCCTGATAGCCGAGGTGGCTCGGGTCGAAGTTGAAGCCGAACGCATCGTGCCCGTCCACCGCGTCCAGCGCACGCTCCGCCGACGACGTGTCGAAGGCGATCTCCGTCGGATGCACCTCGAGGGCGAACTTCACACCCACTTCGGCGAAGACGTCGAGAATCGGCGCCCATCGGTCGGCGAAATCACGGAATCCGGCGTCGATCATCTCGGGCGTGACGGGCGGGAAGCTGTAGAGCAGCGGCCAGATGGACGAGCCGGTGAAGCCCGTCACGACCTTGACGCCGAGCCGCGCGGCGGCGCGCGCGGTGGCCTTCATCTCCTCCGCGGCGCGCCGGCGAACCGCTTCGGGATCGCCGTCTCCCCAGACGTGCGGCGGCAGGATGCTCTTGTGGCGCTCGTCGATCCGGTCGCAGACCGCCTGACCCACGAGATGGTTGCTGATGGCGAACACCGTCAGCCCGTGGCGCTCGAGCATCGCCCGACGCGCCGCGCAGTAGCCATCCTCCTTCAGTGCGCGCCCGACGTCGAAGTGATCGCCCCACGAGGCGAGCTCCAGGCCGTCGTATCCCCAGCTCCGCGCCTTCGATGCGAGCGTCTCCAGCGGCAGGTCCGCCCACTGGCCGGTGAACAGCGTGATCGGTCTCGGCATGCGTTCCGGTCTGATGTGATCGTGCAGCGCGATCGCGCGGCGCGCGCCGCTAATGGTGGTCGACCTTCACCCACTCCTTCCGCTCGTGGCTGCGCACCACTGCCTCCACGATCCGCACCTCGGCGTCGCCGTCCTCGAACGTGGGAAAGTCCGCCGCATCCCGTCCGGGCTTCTTGCCGGCGGCGATGTACCGGTAGAGCGCGCCGAACACGTTGCGCGGCCCGTCGGGGTAGCCCTCGGGATGACCGCCGGGGTAGTGCGCATACCCGCGCGCCATCGGGTCCAGCAGCGCCGGATCCTTCATCAACACCTCGTTCGCCCGGTCGCGATGCCCGATCCACAGATGGTTGGGATTCTCCTGATCCCATGACAGCGCGCTGCTGCTGCCGTCCACCTCGATCCACTGCCGGTTCTTCCGACCCACGCTCACCTGCGACACAGTCAGCGAGCCGCGCAATCCACCCTCGAGCTCGAGGAGCACGAAGCCGCCGTCCTCGGTGTCGATCCGCGCCTCGTCGTACTCCTGTGGCGCCCCCTGCTCCTTCCCCTTGTAGGTCTCGACGGCGCGCTTGGGCTTCTTGCGTGTCTCGTACACCCGGAAGAGATGTGCGTACACCCCGATGATCCGGCGGCCGGTGACGAACTGCACCAGATCGAACCAGTGCGAGCCGATGTCGGCGATGGCACGCGACGCGCCGCTGACTTTCGATTCCAGGCGCCAGTTGTAATCGGTGTCGTGGGCCAGCCAGTCCTGCAGGTAGTGGCCATGCACGAGGAACAGGTCGCCCAGATCGCCGCGCGTCACCATCGCGCGAGCCTGCTGCACGAGCGGGTAGCCGCGATAGTTGAAGTTGATGGCCGTAACCACGCCGGCTTCGCGAGCCAGCCGCACCAGCTCACCCGACTCCGCCGACGTCATCGTGAGGGGCTTCTCCGAGAGCACGTGCTTTCCAGCCAGGATGAGGGCGCGATTGACCTCGAAGTGCAGGTTGTTCGGGGTGCAGTTGTGCACGGCGTGCACGTCCGGACGTTGGAGCAGGTCGTGCCAGTCGTGCAGCACGTGCGGGATTCCATACTGCCGCGCGAGCTCTTCTCCCCGCGCCGTGTCGAGCGCGACGAGAGCGACGATCTGGACGCCCGGCACCCGCCGGAGCGCGTCGATGTGCGCCGTTCCCATGAAGCCGGAGCCGACGATGGCGACGTTCACTGGTGGCATCGTGTGGTAGCTGGGGTGAACCGGCGTGCCGGTTTGCATCGAGCGAAAAACCTACGCACTGCCCGCCCGCTCGCCTAGCCACCCACCGTGAGTGTCGGCAGCCTAGATTGTTGTGCCGGCCCGTGCCGACCTGCTCGCCTCCCACAGCTGCCACCGATGTCGCCTACTCGCCGCGAAGTCCTTGCGCAGCTCGCCGCCCTCGTCGCCCTCCCGCTGCCGAAGTGGGCGTCCTTCGCCGATGACCCGCTCCACGGCACCATCGCGGACTATCAGGCGGGGCGTCGTCGCGGCGCGTGGACAGCCGCCGAGGCCACCGCGCGTGCGCTCGACCGCTGCCGGACGGACGGAATGGCGTGGCGTGCGATCGACGCGCTTTCCGACGCAGCCCCCGCCGACGCTCGCGCCGCCGACGCCCGCCTTCGTAGGGGCCAATCTCGTGGGCCATTGGACGGCGTCCCCGTGTTTGCGAAGTCGATCTACGACATGTCCGGGTTTCCAACCACCGGGTCGAACGCGGAGTGGGCGCGTCTCTTCCCCGAGCGTTTGCGTCGCGACGCCCTCGAGGTGCGCCGGCTGCGCGCGGCCGGCGCGATCGTCCTCGGAAAGACGGCGGCCGACGACTTCGCCTATCACGGCAACGGCACCAGCAGCCACACGGGGCAGGTGCTCAACCCGCACGATCGCACGGGCACGCGCACGCCCGGAGGATCGAGCGCGGGCTCCGCGGTCGCGGTCGCGGACGGGATGGCTTTCGCCGCACTCGGCACGGACGACGGCGGCTCCAACCGCATTCCTGCGCAGTTCACCGGCGTCGTGGGGATGAAGCCGACGTTCGGTCTCGTGCCGCGCACCGGCGTGATTCCCACGTGGCCCTACCTCGACACGCACGGTCCGCTCGCGCGCACGGTGGCCGACGCGGCGCTCTTCCTGGCCGCGATCGCGGGAGCGGATGCGTCGGACCCGCTCGCGCTGTCGGGTGCGTCGAGCAGCGGGTCGTTCGCCGGGTTGCGCGACGACGCGCTTGCCGGTGTGCGACTGGGGCTCGTCGAGGTGCACGTTACGCGCGGGCAAATGTCCGCCGAGGCGCTCGCGGTGTGGGACCGCGCCGTGGCCGACCTGCGCGCCGCCGGCGCGGTGGTCGAGCCCTTTGCCCCCGCGGTCACGCGCGTCGATTTCCGAGACGCCTTCGCGGCCGCGGCGCGTGCCCGCGGCGACGTCGCCGTGGATCCGAAGTCGCCCGCGCCTACCGCCAACGCGCTGCTCCACTACTTCGCCGGCCGGACGGACGACTCTCGGGCCGCGATGCGCCGCGGCTACCCGGCGTTCCGCGCGTTCTATGACGTGCTCCCCGCGACCTTCGAGGAGTGCGAGCCACTGCTCGATCGTGCCATCACGGAGGACCCGGCGGGACGCTCCTTCGCCCGATCGCGCTCTGAAGTCGTGACGGCCCTGGAGGCCTCGATGCGCGCGGCGGGCGTGGCGGCGATGGTCTATCCGACGATGCCCTTCAACGCGCCGCGCGCCGTCGATCCGTGGCCGGACATCCGCACCGCGCTGGGCTACGGCAACTGGCTCGGCGTGCCGGAGGTCTCGGTCCCCGCGGGCATGGGCGCGGACGGAATGCCGGCGCTCAACCTGTCGATCGTCGGACTGCCGGGCACGGACGCTCGCGTGCTGGCGTTGGCGCATGCGTACGAGCGGCAGTCGCGCCGGTTCGTGGCGCCCGATCGTCCGCGTTGACGGAGCTCGTCAGGGCGGATGCGCGGGGCGCGCGGTCACCGCGCAGGGGCTATCAGGTGATCGTCACGCCACTCCATGGCCGGCCCTGGCCCGCGCGGCGCGAGCGAGCAGCAGGTCGCGTTCGCGGATGTTGCGCGTCAGCGACGCCGCGCGCTCGAGCTCGACGCGCGCTTCGTCCAATCGGCCGAGCTTCAGGAGAAAGTCGCCGCGCACGGCCGGCAGCAGATGATAGCCGCTCAGCGATGGCTCCGACCGCAGCGCATCCACGATCGCGAGACCAGCGGCGGGACCCGTGGCCATCGACACCGCGACGGCCCGGTTCAACTCCACGATCGGCGATGGCGTGAGCTGCGCGAGCTCCTCGTACAGCACCGCGATGCGCGCCCAGTCGGTCTCCTCGGCGGTGCGCGCCCGCGCATGGCACGCGGCGATCGCCGCCTGAAGCGCATAGGGACCACGTGCGCCACCGAGTCGCTCCGCCCGGTCGAGCGCGGCGAGCCCGCGGCGAATGAGCAGCTGATCCCATCGCGCGCGGTTCTGGTCGAGGAGGAGAATCGGCTCCCCCGAGGGGCCGAGGCGTGCCCGGGCGCGCGACGCCTGGATCTCCATCAATGCGACGAGCCCGTGAACCTCGGGCTCCTCCGGCATCAGCTCCGCCACGATGCGGCCCAGCCGCAGCGCGTCTTCGCACAGCGCGGGCCGAATCCAGTCGTCGCCGGCGGTGGCGGTGTAGCCCTCGTTGAACACGAGATAGATCACCGCCAGCACCGACGACAGCCGCACCGCCAGCTCATCGCCGCGCGGTACCTCGAACGGGACCCGTGCCTCGCCGAGCGTTCGCTTGGCGCGGACGATCCGCTGCGCCACGGTCGCCTCCGGCACGAGGAAGGCGCGCGCGATCTCGTCCGTGGTGAGCCCGCCGAGCAGGCGCAGGGTGAGCGCGACCCGGGCTTCCGTGGAGAGCACCGGGTGGCAGGCGATGAACACGAGCCGCAGCAGGTCGTCACCCACGTGATCGTCGATCGCGGTGTCGAGGTCCGGCACGGCCGCCTCCTGCTGCGCCTCGAGCTCGTGGGCGAGCGTCTCGTGCTTTCGCTCGAGCATCTTGTGGCGGCGCAATGCATCGATGGCCCGATGCTTCGCGGTGGCCATGAGCCAGGCACCCGGCTTGTCCGGGACGCCCGACTCCGGCCATTGCTCGAGAGCCGCCACGAGCGCGTCCTGCGCGAGATCCTCCGCCAGCCCGACATCACGCACCAATCGCGTGAGGCCGGCGATGAGCTTCGCGGACTCGATCCTCCAGACTGCGTCGATCGTGCGATGAATGTCGGATGCCGTCACGGCATCCAATCACACCACGCGCACTTCGTGATGCAAGACCGGCCCGGGCCGGACTGTCATCCCACAGGAGCGAGCGAACGCGGGTGAACGTCGCGATTCGCTACTTCGATGTCATTTGCTGGCGGAGCCGTTCTTCCCGCTCGCGAAGCTCGGGTGTGAACTCCTCACCGAAATCCTCGGCTTCGAACAGCTGCCGGATCTCGATCTCGCTCTCCGCACCCGTCGGATTGGGACAGCGCTTGACCCACTCGATCGCCTCCTCTTTCGACTTCACCTGCCAGATCCAGTAGCCGGCGATGAGCTCCTTCGACTCCGCGAAGGGGCCGTCGATCACGGTGCGCTTCGTCCCCGAGAACTTCACTCGCGCGCCCTTGGAGCTCGGCTGCAGGCCGTCGCCCGCGAGCATGATGCCCGCCTTCACCAGCTCCTCGTTGTACTTGCCCATCTCGGCCAGGAGCTGCTCGCTGGGCATCACGCCCGCCTCGGTATTCTTGTCGGCCTTGACCATGATCATGAAGCGCATCGTCGTGTCTCCGTTGGGGTGTTTTGGGGGAGCGCTACGGCTCCGGCCCGACCGGCCGGCTCAACCGCGGCTCTACTATCACGTCGAATGGGACCGGGCTGGATCGACACGACCCAAAAGTATCTTTTCGGCTGGGAAGCTGGACGAGAAAGGCCGCTGACGGACGAAGGCCCTCGACTCATGCCGCGATCGTCGCCGTCGCCAGGACGTCGTCGTCCGTCCCGCCGTACCGCACGCCCGAGCGCCGTTCGGCCGGCCGCACCACGAGCAGATACACGCCCAGCGCGCCGATGGCGCACACCGCCATGGTGCCGGTCATCGCGAGGGCCGTTCGCCCGTCGAACAACGACGCCGCAACGGCGCTCGCGAGGGCGCCGGCTACCATCTGCAGGCCGCCCAGCAGCGCGCTCGCCACGCCGACGATCTCCGGCATCGGCTCGAGCGCGCCCTGCGCCGCGTTCGGGCGCACCATGCCGTGCGCCACGTTGCCGATCATCAGGAGCGGCACGAGCGTCCAGATGCGCAGCGCGCCGATGAGCGTCAACAGCACCAGCGTCGAGGTCGTGGTGGCGATCACCGACAGCCCTGCCGTGATGATGCGCGTGTGCGAGGCGCCTCGGCGACTCAGCCGCGCATTGGTGAACGAACCGGCCATGAGACCGAGTGCGGTGCACGCGAACAGCAGCCCATAGAACCGCTGAGATGCGCCGAGCAGCCCGATCAGCACCAGGGACGAGCCTGACACGTAGGCGAACAGGCAGCCGAAGCCCAGTGCGACGACCAGCGCGTAGCCGATGCTCACCGGGTGCCGGAGCACTCGTGCGTAGTTCGCGAGCGTGCGACGGAACGTGAGGGCTCCGCCGGTGTGCCGCGGTGCCGTCTCGCTGAGCAGCCGCGCGGCGAGCGTGAAGAGGACGACTCCAAGAGCCGCCAGCGCGCCATAGATCGCGCGCCATCCACCGAAGCTCGCGATCGCGACGCCGAGCGTGGGCGCGATGATCGGTGCGATGCCACCGGCCATGTTCACGTATGATTGCTGCGTGCGCGCCTCGTGGCCGGTGAACAGGTCGCGCACCATGGCCAGCACGAGCACCTGCGCCGTACCGGCGCCCATGCCCATCAGCGCGCGATACACGAGCAATGTCTCCAGCGAGTGCGCGACGGTGGCCAATGCGCCGAAGCAGGCGAAGACGGCCACTCCGCCCAGCAGCATCGGCCGTCGCCCGAATCGGTCGGAAAGTGGTCCGAACACGAGCGGTCCGAGCGCGAAGCCGGCCATGAAGAGGCTGAACGTCAACGCGGCCCGCGCCGGCGTCACGCCGAGAGACTGGGCGGTCTCGGCGAGCACCGGGAGGCCCATGTCGGTGGCGAACGACGCCATGGTGACGAGCGCGCCGAGCAGCAGGGTGAAGGCGATCGACTGCGGGCGGAGGCGGGGTGGGGTCATTGCGATGAAGACTAGCCGGGATGGTGCCGCGGCCCTAGCGGTAGATGGCTTCGAGCACGCGGTTCACCGCGCGGCCTGCCGCTCCGTCCACCACCGGACGTCCACCATCGAGCACTGCATCCACGAACTGCTGCACCAGAGGCAGATGGACGTTGTCGGGAGCCGGATGCTGCTCGACGGTCTGCTCTCCGCCGCGCACGATGCGCAGCTCCGGTCCGTTGAGCCTGGCGACGTGAATGGAGCCTTCCGAGCCGAAGATATCGAGCGTATCGCGCGGCTCGAGCGCGGCGTGCGCCACTGTGACGGTCGCGAGCGGCCCCGGCGAGAAGCGGAGCGCGGCAATCGCCGCGTCCTCAACCGGCCGATCGAATAGAGTGTTGGCGCGCAGCGCACGGACGTCGCTCACGTCGCCGAACAGGCTGAGCAGCACCTCGATGCGGTGGCAGCCGAAATCGAACATCGGGCCGCCACCGGACACCGCGGGGTCGAGGAGCCACGCGCGCGGATGACCCGGCGGCGGATCGAACCGCTCGAAGGCGTCGAGCTCGGCGATCGCGGGCGCTCCGATCGCGCCATCGGCGA
>JBJMNM010000512.1:0-3587 GCA_045804305.1 Gemmatimonadaceae bacterium
AATCCGGGGGCCACGACGTCGACGTGGCTGTCGGCGTGCTCGAGCCCACTCGCGCCCGGGTAGGTGGAGTCGGCGATCTGCATCACGGTGTAGCTCGCCCATGGCACCTCGCCGAACACCAGAACTTCGGCGGGGATCACGCGCTTCAACTGGTCCCACGCACTCGCCCGCGCGGCACCTGACACGCTGCCCGCCGGGTAGGTGGCGAACCGCACCGTCTTCCCCGAGATGGTGGTGCTGTCGAGATCGAACCGCCCGACGAACACCGGCATGTCCACCAGCTCGTGATAGTTCGCCGCCCGATAGGTGCGTGGCGCACCGGCCGGCGTCATGCTCGTGGCAACCCGGAAGTCGGGATCGGTCCGCACCACGAGGGTCGCCGGAAACTCCATCGGCCGGCCTTCGGGATAGAGAAAGAGATTGGTGCCGTTGAAGAGCGCGAAGTCGGGGCGTGTCCACGACATCGCGTTGTCGAGGGTGTCGGCCTGGTAGTCGAACGAGACGCTCACGCGGCCAGCGCGTGTGGGACGCAGCCGCCAACTGTCGTAATCCAGCTTGTCCCACGTGACGGGCCGGCCGTCCTGCGTGGCTGCGAATCCACTCACCCAGCGGGCGAAGTTGCTGATCTCGTACGCGCCGGGCGTCCATGCGGGGAGTGACAGCACCAGGGTCGCCTCGCCCGCCACGTCGAAGGTGGTGGTGACGCGCAGGCGGCGCGCCGCCAATGCCGCGCGGTCGGCCGCCACCTCGTACCGCAGGGACGTCACGGGAGCGGATACCATGGAATCGGCGACCGTGCGCTGGGCGGCCGATTGCGCCGGACCGATGGCCAACAGGACGACGAATAGACGTTGAAGAGCGCGGCGGGACATGGGAGCGGACATGTGTGAGTGGCGGCCTGCGGGACGTCTCCAGACGGGCCCACGATGGGTCCGGACATCCCATGATCTATCCCGAGGTGCACTCATGCGAAAGCGCTCCGTCCTCGCCGTTCCCTCTCACTATCTCGTTGCCAGTCTCGCCGCGCTCCTCGTGCTCGGATGCGACCGCTCGTCCTCGGACGGAGCGGCGTCGACTGCCACCACTTCCAAGCTGGCCGCCGCCGGAATGCGGGCGGCCGGAGCGCCCGAGTCGCCACCCGTCGGGGTGCCTGCGCGAGTGGAGATCGCCGCGGACCAGGCCATCGGTGCTCAGGCGACTGCGAGCGCCCCCGCCGCAAACGCTCGCATGGCGAGCGCCCGGCGGGCCGATCGTTCGTTCTCCTCGCCGCTCCCCCCATCGGGCGTCGATCCCTCCGGCGCCATGCTCGTGCGGCACGGACAGGCCAGCGTGGAGGTGAAGCACGTGGATGACGCCGTGACCAAGATGCGCCAGACCGCGGCGCAGTTCGGCGGCTTCGTGGCCAACACCTCGTTCAAGGGCGGCCGGGATGAGCAGCGCTCCGCCACGCTGGAGATTCGCGTCCCCACGGGTCAGTTCGACGCGCTCGTGTCCGCACTGGGCGGACTGGGCCGAGTGGAATCGGTCTCCGCCACGGCGGAGGATGTGGCCGATGAGTACGTGGACCTCGGGGCCCGGCTCGTGAACGCGCGGCGGGTGGAGGCGCGCCTCATCGAGATGCTCGCCACGCGCACCGGCAAGCTCTCGGACGTGTTGACCGTGGAGCAGGAGCTGCGTCGCGTGCGGGAGGAGATCGAGCGCTACGACGCGCGGCTCAAGTGGCTGGAGCGCCGCGCCGCCCTCAGCTCACTCGACGTCGCCATGCACGAGCCGCTGCCGCTGATCGAACGTCAGCCGGGCCCCGGCCCCCTGGCGGAAGCATTCGCCCAGGCGTGGGCGCGAGCGATTGGCGTGCTGGCGTGGTGCATCGCCATGATGGGCGTGCTGCTCCCGCTGCTGGCGATCGGCCTCGGGGTAGCGTTGCTGGCGCGGCGCCTGCTCCGTCCTGGGACGCCGCCTGGCGTGTCCGGAGCGTGATCCACCATATTCGCGCATGACCATTCCTGCGCAACAGAGCTCCGCCGACTCGACATTCCAGCCCTACGTCCCACCCACGGAGGCGCCGAAGGAGTTCACTCCCGGCGCCATCGTGCTGGGCGTCCTGCTCGGTCTCGTCTTCGCCGCCTCGAGCATCTATCTGGCGCTCAAGGTGAGCCTGACGGTGAGCGCATCGATCCCGATCGCGGTCCTGTCCATCACGATCTTCCGGTACATCGCGAAGGCGTTCCGGGCGCAGCCAGCCACGATCCTCCAGAACAATCTCGTGCAGACCACCGGCTCGGCCGGTGAGTCCATCGCGGCCGGGATCGCGTTCACGCTGCCGGCGCTGCTGCTCCTCGGCTACGAGCTGCCCTGGATCAAGGTCACGGCCATCGGCATCGTGGGGGGCGTGCTGGGCGTGCTGTTCCTCGTGCCGATCCGGCGCAGCCTGATCGTGAAGGAGCACCACAACCTGAAGTACCCCGAGGGCACGGCCTGCGCGCAGGTGCTCATCGTCGGCGAGCGAGGGGGCGTACAGGCCAAGACCGTGTTCATGGGCTTCGGGCTCGGCGCGGCCTACAAGTTCCTCAATGCGGGGCTGCACCTCTTTCTCGAGGTTCCGAAGCGTGCGTTCACCAAGGTCATGGCGAACGGCAGCACGCAGCTCTTCGGCGAGATGCAGGCGGAGATCAGCCCCGAGCTCACCGGCGTCGGGTACATCATCGGGCCGCGCATCGCCGGCTTTCTGTTCGCCGGCGGGATGCTCTCGTTCTTCTGCCTCATCCCGGCGATCAAGCTGTTCGGCGCGGGGCTCGCCGAGCCGATCTTTCCGGCGAGCATCCTGATCAAGGACATGGACGCCATGCAGGTGCGGGCGAACTATGTGTTCTATATCGGCGCGGGGGCCGTCACCATGGCCGGCCTGATCAGCCTCGGGCGCGCCCTGCCGACGATCGCGAGCGCGCTCGTCGCGGGGCTCGGAGACTTCCGCGGATCGCGCAGTGACGCAGCGGTTGCGCGGACCGACCGCGACCTGCCGATGGGTGTCGTGCTCGTCGGCACGCTGGTGTGTCTCGTGGCGATGGTCGTGCTCCCGCAGATCGGCATCAACATCGTGGGCGGCGTGCTCGCGCTCTTCTTCGCCTTCCTGTTCGTGACGGTGTCCAGCCGCATCACCGGCCAGATCGGCTCGTCGGCCAATCCCGTCTCGGGCATGACGGTCGCCACGCTGCTCCTCACGTCGCTGATGTTCCTCGCCGCGGGCTGGGTGGGGATCGAGTATCGGGTGCTCGCGCTGTCCATCGGGGGCGTGGTGTGCGTGGCCGCGTCGACGGCCGGCGCAACGTCGCAGGACCTGAAGACCGGTTACCTGGTCGGCGCAACGCCGCGGTATCAACAGGTCAGCCTGCTCATCGGCGTGACGGCCAGCGCCCTGCTCGTGGGCGGCATCATCCAGTTCCTGAACGATGCGAAAACCACGATCGTCCCCAAGAGCTATCCGGGAGTGCAGCTCTCGACGATCGAGCCGAACGCGCGGTTCGCGCTGCTGAACGGACGGCTGGTCCCGGCCGCGGACGCGCCGGCCACACCGAGCTATCGCATCGGCC
>JBJMNM010000513.1:0-6787 GCA_045804305.1 Gemmatimonadaceae bacterium
CACACCGAGTCGATATTGATCGATGCGGCGCATCCGTTCCGCGCTCGTCCAGTCGACCGCCGGCACGGTGCCGCGCTCCACCACGGTGTTGTAGTGCACGGACGCGCTGTCGTCCACGCATTCGGTGCCGTCGCGCAATTCCAGGTACGGCAGGCGGACCCACGACATGGCCGTCGCCGGGGCGAAGCCGAACACCGTGTCGAGCGAGAACATGCCGGCAGGAGCACGGCCGTCGCCCTCGCGCTTTCGCGGATCGCGACTGCCTCGGCCGAGCGTGTCGGCGCCCCAGGCGAGACCGGTGCGGCCCACCACGACGCGCACCGGGGCGCCGTCAGCGCGCCACGCCAACGAAGGACGCACGCGCGTATAGCGGCGCATGGTGCCGGAGATGGAATCCCACGCCGGCGTCGTCACGACGACGAGCTGCTGCACCTCTTCCGAGGCAGCGGCTGCGACGGGCACAGGCACCGACGAGGCCACCGGCGTGGGCGCCTGCGCTGCGCTCGCGCACGCCTGCGCCACCATCATGGCGAGAAGGAGCGCGTGCATTCGGCTCATCGCTTCAGCTCCGCTCCGCCACGACCGCCGTGCCGTAGCAGAGCACCTCGGTCACGCCGCGCGCCACCTCTGTTGCGTCGTACCGAATGCCGATGATGCCGTTCGCCCCGAGATCGCGCGCGTGTCCGAGCATGATCTCGAACGCCTCGGCGCGAGACTTCTCGCAGAGCTCAGTGAACAAGGAGATGTTGCCGCCAACGAGCGTCTGCAGCGATGCGCCGATACTGCCTACGATGGAGCGCGAGCGCACCGTGACACCGCGCACCACGCCGAGCGTGCGGACGTTCCGGTAGCCGGTGAGCTCGAACGCGGTGGTGCACATGGTTGGGTTCACGATGCCTCCGGATGGCGAAATGGTCGCGCGACGCGCGGCGAACGTTCACACGTGACAACGAGCTAGGCGCGTGCCGCCCCCTGCCCCGCGGCTCGACCTGACGCCCAGGCCCAGAGGAAATTGTACCCGCCGATCGGCCCGAACGCATCGAGGGCCTCGCCGCAAATGTACAATCCCCGATGGCGTCTGCTCTCCAGAGTTCTGGGATCGATCTCGGACAGGCTCACGCCACCCCCCGTCACCTCCGCCTTCTTGTATCCCTCGTCCCCCGTCCAGGGGAGCGTCCCGCGGACCAGCATGTCCACCACTCGGCGCCGGTCGTCACGTGGGAGCTCCGCCAGGGAGCGAGCCGGTTCCACGCCTGCCTGCTCGAGCAGGAGGGAGGCCAGGCGCTCCGGCACCATGGTGCGCACGACGCCCAGAACCGAGCGCGTCCCCTGCGGCCGCAACGCGGCATCGACGGCCACCTCGTCGAGCGAGGTCCAGCGCACCCCGACCGTGGCCGGCGTACCCTCGGCGCGCGCCCGGACCACGACGTGCGACACGTCCAGCACCGAGGGCCCGCTGTAGCCGTGATGGGTGAAGAGAAAGCCGCCCGTCGCCGTGGCCGAGCGGTGCTCGGAGCGCGCCGTGAGCGTGACGGTGAGCGACACGCCGGACAGAACGCCAAATGGGGCCGGCTCGGCGAGCAGCGGCGTGAGGGCCGCGTAGGTCGAATGGATGGTGTGGCCGAGCCGCTCCAGCACGCGAAGCCCGAGCCCGTCACTCCCCGTGTTCGGTACCGAAAGCCCACCGGTCGCCACGATCACCGCATCCACGTCGAGTGGCTCGGCGCCGAGACGGTCGACGCGCCAACCCCGCTCGGTGGGGCCGAAGCCGGTCACCATGGTGTCGCGGTGGACCGCCACACCCGAACGGTCGGCGTGGGCGAGCAAGCCGTCGCGAACGTCGCGGGCGCGGTGCGACGCGGGGAAGAGCTTGACCGATTCAGTCTCTTCCACGAGCGGGATCCCGAGCTCCCGCTCGAAGAAGGCGATCTGCTCGCCCAGCGGCCACGCGCGTACGATCTTGCGGAGCGTGTTGGGCGACGAATCGGTCACGAACCGAGACTCATCCAGACGCGCCGGCAGCACGTTGCAGCGTCCGCCGCCGCTGATGAGGATCTTGCGCCCGCCGTCACGGGTGCGCTCGAGCAGCAGGGTCTCCGCGCCTGCGCGAGCGGCGAAGATGGCCGCCATCGAGCCGGCGGCGCCCGCGCCGATCACCGCGACACGCTTTGTCATCGCGCATCCTACCCTGGCAGCACATGGGCCGCCATGCGCCGCGCTTCAAGGGAGCAGCAATTGCCCGGGAGAGTGTGCCACCATAGCTTCGTGGTGATGCGTCGACGCCCGTTCTTCCGCGGCTGGGCAGTCCTGTGGGCAGTGCTGCAGTTCGCGCTGCCCGCCGCCGTGAGCCTTGGCGATGCGCGCCTGGAGCGCGAGAGCGCCGAGGGCCCACGCACGCACGTGGAGGCCGCATCGGGGAACGCGTGTCGGCCCGTCCACGCCGCCGACTGCGCGCTCTGCCAGTTCGTCTCGCACACTGGCGCGCTGCCTCACGCCGCCAGCGCACCCACGATCGTCGCAGCGGCGGCTCCGACGCCACCGCCGGCCGCGCAGACGCGCGTCTCGGCCGTGCTGGCGCGACTGTCTCTCGCTCGGGCACCACCTCAGGCCTGAGCCGAGTCCCACGCGCGCTTGGCGCGTGCGGCACACAGTCGCAGTGTCTCGTGTCGCACGCGTCCTCTTCGCGGGGAGCTCGCTGGCGCCACTTCGCCCACACTCCAGCACACACTCCATGCGTCTCACACGCTTCATCGCCGGCGGCCTGCTGTGGTGCGCCGCCGTCGCGGGCGCTCAGCAGCCCGACTCGGTGCGCCGGGCCCGCACGGACTCCATCGCGAGGGCGGTCCGCGATTCCATCGCGCTGATGAAGGAGCTCGGCGCCGCGATGGCCCCGACGACTCCGCCGGCCGCCGCGGCGCCGGGTGCGCCGGTCGGCACTCAAACCGGTCCCACGAATCCACGCCTGCTCCCCGACTTCAGCGCCGTTGGTGATCTCGTCGGCGACCTTTCGCCGCAGGGGAGCACCCAGGGCGACAATTCACGGTTCGGCGTGCGGGAGGTGGAGCTCGCCGTGCAGGCCGTCGTGGACCCGTATTTCCGCGGCGACGTCTTTCTCGGCATCAGCGATCTCGAGAAGATCTCCATCGAGCAGGCCTTTCTCACCACGACCGCGCTTCCCAACGAGTTCGAGCTCAAGATCGGACGCTATCTGATGCCTGTGGGCAAGCAGAACACCACGCATCGACACGACCTGCACACGATCGAGTATCCGTACGTGATCCAGCGATTCCTGAGCGACGATGGGCTCAAGGGCACGGGTCTCTGGCTCAGCCGTGTGTTCGCGCCCTTCGGCTTCTACCAGGAGCTGCAGCTCACCTGGGTGGATCAATTCCAGAGCCCGACGATCGAAGGGCTCGTCACCGACGTACCGGTCAACAAATCGCTCGGCGGCATGGGATATTCGGCTCGCCTGCGCAACTACGTGGACATCAACGAGGCCACGAACGTGGAGCTGTCGCTCTCCGGCATCAGCGGCGACCGCCAACAGCCGCTCGACGAGACGTACGCGTCGCTGCTCCCACGAGGGGTGAATGCGGCCATCGCGCGGCAGACGGTAGTCGGGGCGGATCTCACCTTCCGTTGGCGTCCGCTTCAGCAGGGGCTGTACGAGTCATTCATGCTTCAGGCAGAGCTCATGCGTCAGATCAACGAGCGCAGCCCGGACATCCCGCAGGCCAGCGCCGCCGCCTGCATGACGCGGTACGGTGGGGCGTGTCCGGCCGACGTCTATCTCGGTCCGACGCGGAATTACAACGGCGCGTACGTGTTCGCGCGTTATCAGACGAGCCAACGCACCTTTCTCGGCTCACGGTACGATTGGGTGCAGGATCCGGACAACGCCGGCCGGACCCTGAATGCAGGCTCAGTGTACCTCGAATGGTACCCGAGCGAGTTCTCGAAGCTCAACGCGGCGTACGAGGCGTACAAGCCGGACGGCGAGACGCTCCTGAATCGCATTCTCTTTCAGGCTACCTTCTCGCTCGGACCACACAAGCCGCATCCGTTCTGATTCTCGCTCGGCATATCTCACTGGAGTCATAGATGATGATTCGACGCATCGGACTGGTGCTCCTCACGGCCCTCGTCACGCTCGCGCCGCAGGCCGCGCAGGCGCAGCTCAAGGTCGTGACGAGCACCACGGACCTGTACGACATCGCTCGCGAAGTCGGCGGCAACAAGATCACCGCCACGCACATCGGCGAAGGCTATCAGGACCCTCACTTCATCGAGGCGAAGCCGAGCTTCGTGCTCCAGCTTCGAAACGCCGACGTCTGGGCGTTCGTGGGCCTCGACCTCGAGATCGGCTGGATGCCGCTGCTGCTCGACGGCGCGCGCAACCCGAAGATCCGTCAGGGTGGCTCCGGCTATCTGGACGCCTCGACGGCGATCCGCATCCTCGACACGCCGCAGGGCAACGTGGATCGCAGCATGGGCGACGTGCACCCGCTCGGCAACCCGCACTACTGGCTCGACCCGGAGAACGGTCGCCGCATCGCGCGCCTCTTCCAGGCGAAGTTCACGCAGCTCGACCCCGCCAACGCATCGACGTATGCGAGCAATGAGCGCGCATTCGAGACCCGGCTGAACGCGGCGGAGAAGGGTTGGCAGGCTGACCTGGCGACGATCAAGGGGAAGCCCGTCGTCGCCTGGCATACGAGCTGGCGGTATTTCGCCGAGTACAACGGCGTGAACATCGTAGCGTTCATGGAGCCCAAACCGGGCGTTCCCCCCAGCCCGTCGCATCTCTACACGGTGATCCAGGCGGTGAAGCGCACCGGTGCCAAGGCCATCATCATGGAGCCATTCTACGATCGCAAGGTCGCGGACCTCGTGTCCAAACAGACCGGGATCAAGGTGCTCGTGCTTCCACCATCGGTCGGCGGCGTGAAGGGGATCGACGACTACATCCAGCTCATGCAGTATGACATGTCACAGCTCGCCAACGCCGTGAAATGACCTCACTGATCGTGTTCGACCACGCGACGCTCGGGTACGGGCGTCGCGCGGTGCTGTCTGACATCTCGTTCGACATCCCGGCCGGCGACTTTCTCGGGCTCGTGGGGCCCAACGGCGCCGGCAAGACGACCATTCTCCGGGCCATCCTCGGCTCGCTCGAGCCGATCGCCGGCACGGTGGTCAAGGCGGCTGGCCTGCGCTTCGGCTACGTGCCGCAGCGCGACTCGGTGGACTACAACTTTCCTCTCAAGGTCGTGGACGTCGTCCTGATGGGGCGCTACGACCGCGTCGGCCTCGGTCGCCGGCCCTCCACCGAGGATCGCGAGCGCGCGTGCGCGGCGCTCGACCATGTCGGCATCCTTCAGTTGGCCGACCGCCCGCTCGCGGCGCTCTCCGGCGGACAGAAGCAGCGCGTGCTCATCGCCCGCGCGCTCGTGGGAGAGCCGAACGTGCTCGTGCTCGACGAGCCCACGAACGGCATGGACCTCGTATCCACGACGCAGATCCTCGGGCTCGTCCGCGAGCTGCACGAGCGTGACAACCTCACCGTCCTCATGGTGAGCCATGCCTTGAACGAGGTCGCGAACTACGTGGAGCGCATCGCGCTCGTCGTGGAGCGCGGGTTCCGCATCGGCACCGTCGCGCAGATCATGACCGAGGAGACGCTCACGCAGATGTACGGCATTCCCGTGGACGTGGACGAGATGCACGGGCATCGCATCGTCGTCGCGCGGCGGCCGGCGCGGAACAACAACGGCGGAGCGCACCGCCATGTTTGATACCATCCTGCTGTTCCGCGAGGCGCTGTACGGCGCGCTCGTGATCGCCGTGGCGTGCTCGGTGCTCGGCGTATACGTGGTGCTGCGCCGGATCGTGTTCGTGGGCGCGGCCATCGCGCAGCTGTCCTCGGCCGGGATCGCGCTCGCGCTCTTCCTGGGCGGGCTCGGCATGGTGAGCGGCCTGGCCGGACATCCGATCGCCTTCGCGCTCTTCTTCGCGCTCGCGGGGGCGATGTTCTTCGGGCTCGGGGGTGGACAGCGGTCGGGCGTGCCCCCCGACGCCACGATCGGCGTGGCCTATGCCGCCGCCGCCGCCGTGGGCATCCTGCTCATCGCCAAGGCGAAGGGCGGCGAAGCGCACGACATCTTCCTGCAGGGAAACATCCTCGGCATCACGCGCGCCGACACGCTGGTGCTGCTCGCCGTGTCCATCCCCGTGCTGCTCGTGCACATCGTGTTCTACAAGGAGTTCCTGTTCGTCTCGTTCGATCGCGAGATGGCGCGCACGATGGGCTACCGCGTCACCTTCTGGAACCTGTTCCTGTACTTCACGCTCGGCCTCGTCATCGCGTTCGCGATGCAGTTCGCCGGGGTGATCCTCGTGTTCAATTTCCTCGTGCTGCCAGCGGTGACGGGGCTGCTGCTCGCGCGCAGCATGCGGGGGATCTTCTCCATCGCCGTGCTCAGCGCGGTCGTCGCGGCGGTGGTGGGATTCTCGCTGTCGGTGCCGTTCGACCTGCCGTCCGGACCGGCGATCATCGCATGTTCGGCCGTGCTCGCACTGCTCGCGTGGCCGACGCGACTGATGCAGGGCCGAGGGTAGGTACGTTCGCGGGGGTGGAGCACTCCACTCCCCCGCGCCGACCGGCTACCTTTCTCGTCTGCCCATGACAAAACGCGACGAGGCCCTCGAGTATCACGCCCGCGGACGACCCGGCAAGATCGCCGTCGTCCCCACCAAGCCGCTCAACAACCAGCGGGACCTGTCGCTC
>JBJMNM010000514.1:0-5366 GCA_045804305.1 Gemmatimonadaceae bacterium
CAGGCCAGCGGTCATCGCCGCGTCGCGCGCGACGTTGCCGGCGCTCTCGCCGTGGCGAACGATCCAGAGTCTATCGGGCCATCGCTGGGGCATGGCCGCCGCAGAGGTCAAGGACCGTACCAGCCACGTACGCGCGGCTCGGCGCGTCCGGGACCAGGCGTGCGCCGGGATCAGATGGAGATGAACGCCGCCGTCCACTGCGCGGTGTTCAGATCCTGTTGATAGAGCGTATCCACATCCACCACCAGCTCGCCGCGGTCGCGCCGCACGGCCAGTCGATCCATGTCCCGCGTCGAGCGCCCCTCGATGAAGGTGCCGTCGACCTGGTATCGCGACTTGTGCTTCGGGCAGTGGAACTGCCGGTCGTCGGCGTCCCAGCGCAGCGGCGTGTTCTGGTGCGGGCAGGAGAGCGCGAACGCATACACCTTCCTCGCCGCACGGACGACGATCACCGCGTTGTCCCGATCGATCGACACGACGTCCACCGCGGGAATCGGATACCGCTTCTCGACACTCCGATCGCCCTGCCGCGCGCCAAGCGCGCGCATGACCCGAATGGGCAGCGCCGCGGCCGTGTCGGCGCCGATCCCGAGCATCGAGAGCGACGCGAGCGCCAAGCCGGCCGCACGCAGAAACTCTCGACGCTCGGGAGAGCGCGCTACGTCATCATGCAGCGGACAGCCGCCGCAGTCGGGTGAAGTCATGAGACGGGAAAGTTAGCGGGAGGCAACGCACCCATCCTACCCCGCATCGCCTCGAAGATCCCGTGCCTATTGCCCGCCGTTGTACGTGATGCGGTACACGCGGCCACCCATGTCGTCGGTCACGTACAGCGCCCCGTCGGGTCCGATCGCCAGGCCGGTCGGACGATGCTTCGCCGTACCCGGCTGTAGTTGCGCCGGCGGCAGACCCGCGAATCCGTCGGCGAATGTCTCGTATGCGCTGCTCGCCGCTCCACCGGACATCGGCTGGAACACCACCCGATAGCCATCCTGCGGCTCGGGAGCGCGGTTCCACGAACCATGAAACGAGATGAACGCGCCGCCGTTGTACTTCGCCGGAAACCTGTTGCCGTTGTAGAACACCACCGACATCGGCGCCCAATGGCCGGGATACACGGCGACGGGTGCCTTCTTTTCGGCGCACCGCGTGCTCTGCTTGGTGCCGTCACCACCGTACTCCGGTGCGTCCACCAGCTTCTTCTGGTCCACGGCGTAGTAGCAGTATGGCCAGCCGAAGTCGTCAGACGAATCCACCTGGACGAATTCCTCGGCCGGATTGTCCGCCTGGTACTTCGTGGTGGGAAATACCTTGGGCCAGTTGTCGTGCAGCTGATCGCGCCCGTGCTGCGTAGCATAGAGCTTTCCGTCCGGACCGACCGTCAGACCCATGGCATTGCGAATCCCGGTCGCGAATCGGTTGGCCGTGGTCGGACGCTGGCCAAGTTTGTCGGCGCGAAAGCGCCAGATGCCCGCACGCGTGTTCAGCTCCGTGCACGGGTCGATACCCGGCGACTCGTTCGCGCGATCCTTCTGCTGACAGCTGTTCGTCGCCGAGCCGATGTTGAGGTACAACGATGAATCGGCGCCGAAGGTGAAGTTGCGCGCACGATGTCCCGGTGAGAGCGGAATGCCCTGAACCACCACCTCCGCCTTGCCGGCTGGCACGAGTGCCGTGTCGGCTCGGGCGTAGCGGACCACGCGCGTCCCTTCATCCACGTAGAGGTAGCCGCCGAGAATGCCGATGCCGGTATTGCCGAGCGAGCCGACACGTTTGACGATGTCGGCGCGACCGTCGTGGTTCGTGTCGCGCAGCGCCACGAACGACGATGTCTTGGCCGGCTTGTCCGCACCGGAGATCTGCTTTTCGGGTGAGGGCGCGGTCCCTTCCTCCGTGACGTAGACGTCGCCGTTGGAGGCGACGATCACGTGCCGGCCATGGCTGACACTGTCGGCAAACACAGTGGCGCAGAAGCCTGAGGGAAGGGTTGTGAGCTCGGCATTCCCGCCCGGACACGCCGACGCGCTGGCGGCGGCCCTGTTGGTGTCGGCGGCGCCTGGGACGGGCGTGTTGTCGCTCTTGCCGCAGGCCGAGGCCGCGAGCAGCGCGAGCACGAATGAGGGACGAACGATGTGACGGGCAGCGCTTACGCGCACGATGGTTCTCCTGTTCGAGTTCGCCGCGACCGGCGGCAATAAGTGCACCGCGTCCGTTCCGAGCAGTGCGCAGCGGCAAGGCGACAGACATGGTGTTCTCGCGCGGCAGCTGCTGCGCGATCCATATTGGCCGCTGCATGCCGCGCGCGAGTTGGGCGCAGACGGCGACTGGCCGGTGTAGAATCAACAGGCTGTGGATCGAAGCGAGCGCGTCAGGTGTGGGCGTGACTCCGAGTCCATGAATTGCACTGGAAGGAGCCATTCCCCCACGGAGGCTCACGCATGAAACAGCATGTACGCTTCGCGGTGTTTGCCGCCGCCCTTTCGCTCTTTGCGGCCGGCTCGGCGCGGGCGCAGGCACCGGACGATCACAAGCCAGGCGGCCTGAACAAGGTGGCGCACGACGTCAGCAATACGGTCAAGAAAGCCGGACGCGACACCAAGGCAGAGGTGAAGCGCGACGCCAGCAAGGCGCACCACGTGGCGCAGGACGCCGGCAACAACACCAAGACCGTGCTCAAGAAGACCACCGGCATTCACGGCTCGAACAGCGAGCACCCGGGCGGACTGAACAAGGTGGCCCGCAACATCAGCAAGACCGGGAAGAAGGCAGCGCGCGACACGCGGGCTGAAAAGGACCGGGTGAAGAGCAAGGCGCACGGCGAGCTCACGGAGACGGGTGTCGCGGTAAAGGACACCGTGCTCAAGGGCAAGAAGCCCTGACCTGATCGGGACGAAAACACCCGGACCAGCGGTGCTCGAAGATGGTCGGCCTCAGAAAGAGGCCGACCATCATGCTTTTTGCCCGATGAGCTCGCAAACTGCAAAGCGCCGATGCGGTAAATGGGCAAGCGACCACAGACGCAATGACCGAAGCGAGCCGGACTATTCGTCGTGAATTGATCTTCATGCGTGCCCGGCTGGACACTTTGACGCAGGTCCCAGGGTTGTGACGTGTGGCACCGGGAGTGCCTTGGAAGCGGACGAAACGGAGGGTGCAGGCGCTCCTTGTCAGGTGCGCCGGTCCTTCCGTCCTCTCGTCCACGTTGGTGGAGAGCGCCGCCGCTCACTCCTGAGGCTTCCTCATGAAGATCGCTATTCGCCGGCTTTCCACGCTGGCTCTCTTGCTCGCTGTGGCGAGCTGCACGTCCGATCACACAACCGCTCCGGCGACGCTCAGCGCGCCCTCGGCGGGTGCGTCCAATGACCTCCTCGGCGGTCTGCTCGGCACCGTCACCAATACGCTTGGTCTGACGGTCAATGGCCTTCAGCGCAGGACGCCGCTGGCCGCGCCGATCACGGTGACGAAGACGATTGGCTGGGAGGGCGGCTATCTCAGCATTCCGGAGGCTGGCGTCTCGGTCGTCGTCCCGACTGGTGCGCTGTCGAGCCCGACGCAGATCACGATGACGGCCCGCGCCGGTTCACTCGTCGCGTACGACTTCGCGCCGCACGGAATCACCTTTGCCAAGCCCCTGGTGTTCACGCAGGACGTACGCATGACGAACGCCGGCCTGCTCTCCACGCTCAAGCTGGGCTACTACTCGGATCCGAGCCTCCTGGGCAGCACGACTGCGGTCGTGTCGGAGCTGATCAATGGTGTGCTCAGTTGGCTGACGGGGACGTTCACGGCGCCGATCAGGCACTTCTCAGGGTACGTCGTCCTGTGTGGCCGCTCTGACACGGGCGAATAGCGCCGAGCCGTAGTCCAGTGGGCCGCGACATGCCCAGAGAGCAGACGTCCTCGCTTCCGCCACATCCGTGGCGAGCGGGGACGTTTCGCGTTCGGGAATGCTGGCGATGACCGCGCGCCGCGATTCACTCCCGGGAGCATCACCAATTCCGTACACGGCACCGGGTACGAGAATCGACACGCTCCCGGCGCTGATCGAGCGCGGACGAGCGCTCGAGCATCACGCGCAGCGCGACGATGCCCGTCGCCTCTACGAACAGGCGCTGCACGACGGCACCGCCACCACGCCGGCTGAGGCAGCGCAGCTCGTCCGGCTCGTGGGGCGCACCTACATGCAGGATGCCGACTACCCCGCTGCTATCGACTGCGTGGAGGCGGCCCTCGCGATGGCGGAACAGGCAGGTGACGAACCTGGATGCGGTAACGCGATCAACATGCTGGCCACCATCGAGTGGAAGCAGGGAAACCTCGACGAGGCCAAGCGACTCTATCTGCTCGCTCGCGAGAGTGCGCACCGGTGCGGCGAAGCCAAGCTCGCCGCCATGACCGCGCTGAACCTCGGCGTGATCGCGCATGTGCGCGGTGAGGAGCGGGAAGCGCGAGAGTTCTACGAGTGGTCGCTCTCCGACGCCCGTGCAGCGGGCCGCGCCGACCAGGCAATCGCTGCGCTGAGCAATCTCGGCCAACTGAACACCCAGACTGGCCGGTTCGACGATGCCGATCGTCAGCTTGCGGAAGCGCGCGAAGTGACGACGGTGATCGGGGACCGCGGGATGCTGCTCTCGCTCGAGCTCCACATCGCAAAGCTGCGCATCAAGCAGGGCGACCATGGTGGCGCGAAGCTCGCCTGTGCACGAGCCCAACACCTCGTGGCGCAGCTGGGCGAATCCGCCGAGGCGGGCGAGGCCGAGCATGTCTACGGCCTCGTCGCTCGTGCCGGTGGGGACATGTCTGCAGCGGAGCGGCACTTCAGTCGCGCCGAAGAAATCGCGCTGGTGCGGCAAGACATGATTCTGCAGGGCGAAACGGCGCGCGAACTCGCGGATCTCTACCGGCTTCAAGGACGGAACCGGCAAACGTTGCAGCGCCTGAACCAGGCCCATCGCCTGTTCGCGCAGCTCCGTGCTCGCCGAGAGCTCGCCGACGTAGACCGCCGGACCGCGGTGCTCGAGAACGACTTTCTCGATGTCGTGCGCAAGTGGGGCGACTCGATCGAGTCCAAGGATGTGTACACGCAGGGTCACTGCGTTCGCGTAGCGGACCTCGCGTGTACCCTATGGACCCGCGTAAACACCGGGGATGCCACGGCTCTCTTCTGGTTCCGCATCGGCGCGCTGCTGCACGACGTTGGGAAGCTCATGGTTCCGGCCGAAGTGCTGAACAAGCCTGGCAAGCTCACGGACGAAGAGTGGGCGATGGTGCGCAGCCACCCCTCGGCAGGGGTGGAGCTCCTGGCCGACATCGAATTCCCCTGGGACATTCTGCCGATGGTTCGCGGCCATCACGAACGCTGGGAC
>JBJMNM010000515.1:0-2395 GCA_045804305.1 Gemmatimonadaceae bacterium
CTCGATGATCCTCTACGGCGAGGACCGCTTCACACCAGCCAAGAAAGTCGCCCTCGCGCTCACGCACCTCATCCGCACCCAGTTCCCCGGCGACTCGATCAAGGTGGTGCTCTTCCACGACGGCGCCGAGGAGATCCCGCTCGCCACGCTCGCGAGCGCGCAGGTGGGGCCGTACCACACCAACACCGCCGAAGGGCTCAAGCTCGCGCGCCGCCTGCTCATGTCGCAGAAGAAGGACATGCGCCAGATCATCATGATCACCGACGGCAAGCCGAGCGCGCTGACGATGCCGGACGGGAAGATCTACAAGAACTCCTTCGGGCTCGACGTCACCGTCATCGAGAAGACGCTGCAGGAGGTCGCCTCCTGCCGCCGGTCGGGGATCATGATCAACACCTTCATGCTCGCCCGCGACCGCGCGCTGGTGGAGTTCGTGAAGCGGATGAGCGAGATCAGCCGCGGCAAGGCGTACTTCACCACGACCATGACGCTGGGGCAGTTCATCCTGATGGATTTCCTGAAGCGGAAGACGCGGAAGGTCAGCTAGCGCTCAACAACGGTTGCGCTCCCGCCCTCCGGGGCCGGTGCCGCCCTGCGCGTTCATCACCCCACGTTGCGGCCGGAGGGGAATGGCGACGCGCATGTCGCGCGTCAGCGTCCAGTGCAGCTCGTCGCCCTCGCGCGCCTGCATGGCTCGCGACACGCCAGCCGGCGTGCCGTTCAGCGAGTCCGCCTGGAACACCACGCCGATGTAGTCGGTCGCGCCGGCGGTGATGATGAATCGTGCCGAGTCGCGCGCCGGCACTTCGCCGAGTGGCTCGCACAGCGCCGACGAGAGCCGCGGGTCGAACACCGATCGCGCCTGGTAGAGCTGATAGACCTGGATGGGCGCCTCGAGCGGATTGCTCACCGTGAGCTTCGCGGTCGCGAGCCGCGGCGGCGTGGCCGGTGCGGATGCGCACGCCGCCATGAAGGTCAGCACCAGGACGGAGACGAGACGATCCCGGGTGACGCGGCGGCTCCTCGTGCTCGGCATGCGGCCCTCCCTGCGAGAACGGTGGCTCAGAGCTCCAGGTTGAGAATACGCCGCAGGACGGCACTGTCCAGATTGGCGCCACAGAAGATCACGCCGACCCGCTGCCCTTGCAGGCTGGCGGCGAGCTTGCGGGCCGCGGCCACGCCCATCGCGCCGGCGCCCTCCACGAGATGGTGCGTGGACGAGATGATCAGCCGCACCGCCTCGGCGATCTCGGCGTCGGTGACGGTGATGAAGTCGGCCAGACCGTCCACGAGCGAGGGAAAGGTGAGCTCGTACGTGGAGCGCGTGGCCACGCCGTCCGCGAAGGTGGCGGCGCGGTCGGTGCGGCGCGGGGCCTTCGCGTGCCACCCGTCGTGCGCCGCGGATGCGCCGGCCGCCTGCACGCCGATCACTCGCAGGCCGGGGCGCATCGCGCGCGCCACGGTGATCGCGCCCACCGCCTGGGATCCGCCGCCGACGGCGATGAGCAACGTGTCCAGCGCATCCACCTGCTCCAGAATCTCGAGCGACATCGTGCCCGCGCCGGCAAGGACGCTCGGATTGTTCGTCGAATGGGCGAGCGTGCGCCCCTCGCGCTCGACCAGCCGCTGCGCCACGGTCACTGCCTCGTCGTAGTCGGCGCCTTCCTCGATCACCTCCGCCCCCCAGGCGCGCAGCGCGGCGTTCTTCTCGGGGTTGTTGCCGCGCGGCACGCAGATGGTGACTGGCACGCCGAGCTGCCGGCCGGCGAAGGCGAGGCCCAACCCGTGATTGCCGGTGGTGGCCCCCACCACGCCTGCGGCGCGCTGCGGGGTGTCGAGCGCGGTCAGCGTGGCGAGCCCGTTCCGCACCTTGAACGAGCCGGTGGGCTGCAGGTTCTCGTGCTTCACCAGCACCGACAGCCCCAGGACGGCGTCGAGCACGGGGTAATTGCGCAGTGGCGTCGGCGTGAGGTAGGGGGCCAGGCGCTCGCGGGCGGCTCGGACGTCGTGGATGGTGATGGGCGCGGACATGGAAAGCAGAATAGATTGTCCGCCGCGGAGTGACAACCACGGTGGAGGAGGTGCTCGTGAGAACGGTCTGGGCGATCGCCGTCGGCGCGGCTGTGGGTGGCGTGGCGCGCTACTACTTGGCGACCGCGGTGCAGCAACGAATCAGTGCGACGTTCCCCTGGGGCACGTTCCTCATCAACGTGTCGGGGAGCTTGCTGCTCGGCTTCATCATCCGCTACGCGCTGGCCACGCCCTCCATGAGCATCGAGGTCCGCGCGCTGCTCACCACGGGATTCTGCGGCGGCTACACTACCTTTTCCACGTACAGCTACGAGACGGCGGCGCTGCTGGAAGACGGCCAGTACGAGCGCGCGGGACTCTATGC
>JBJMNM010000516.1:0-3317 GCA_045804305.1 Gemmatimonadaceae bacterium
ACGCCGGCCGATGGATGCCGACGAATCAGCGCCCACTCTTCATCGCTGAGAGCCGACGGCTTGTTCAGTAGCTCGGGCGGTATCACGAGCTTGCCGACATCGTGCAGCAGCGCACCGATCCGGAACCAGAACAACGACTGTTCGTCCATGCCGGCCCGCGCCGCCAGCGCGCACGCCATTTCGGCCACGCGCTCGCAATGGCCCTGCGTGTATGCGTCCACCGATTCGATGGAGTCGCCCCAGCGGCGCACGACGTCGAGGAAGTCGCTCTCGAGCCGGCCCATGCGACGGCCCACGTCGGCCAGCTCGCGCCGCGCGCGAAGCTGCGTGAACAGCCGGTGCGCCTGGTTCAACGTTTGAAGAGTGTCGCGATTGCGCCCCTGCCGCAGGTAGAGCTCGGCGAACTCCTTCGTCGTCTCCGCAAGCAGCAGCAGATCCTGCCGCTGCGTCGCGATCTCGTGCGCGCGGGCGAGGCATTCCTCAGCTCGCGAATAATTTCCCGTCTCGCGCTCCACGATGCCGAGTGCCTTGTGCAGCTCGCCCAGCGCGCCGGAGTCGGTGATGCGGCGCGACAGCACCGACGCGCGCTCGCAGGCCTGGCGCGCCTCGTCATAGCGGTTCTGCGCCACGAGGCACTCGGCACGGTTCACGTCGATCTGTACGCACGCCTTCTGGTCGCCGAGCACTTGGGCGACGCGGATCGCCTCGTCGTAGGAGCGCGCCGCATCGGTCCACTGCCGGCGCTGGGTGTACAGCAGGCCGAGATTGTTGAGCGCGATGGACACGTCGCTTGCGAGCCCGAGAGTGCGGTAGGCGGCGAGGCTCGTCTCGTAGTATTGAAGAGCCGTGTCCAGATCGCCCCGCACGTTGGCGATGACGCCGAGGTTCTGCGCCGTCATCGCCGACAGCTTGGCCTCGCCGGCGCGTAGCGCGCTCTCTCGCGCGAGATGGTACAGGCGCTCGGCTTCGTCGAGCTCTCCGAGCTGCGTATGGATGATGGCCTGGAGATTCGTGGCGTGGCCTCTGGCGGCTTCGTCGCCGTGCGCGTCGGCCACCGCGAGCGCGGCCTCCGCACAGTCGAGCGCCAGCTCGAGATTGGCGTCGGCGCGATGGGTGCGCGCGATCCAGCGGATCACGTCGGACCCTCGGGCACCGCTCCGCGCTTCCGAGAGGCGCGACAGCGCCGACTCGTACAGCGCCCGCGCGCGAGTGCGCTCGCCCTCCACCTCCGCGCGCTGCGCCGCGTCGATGAGCGCGTCGAAGGAGACCACGCAGTCGTCGTCGCGCACGAGCCGCAGCGGATGTCCGCCGACCACGTGGGTCGCACGGACCTCGACCTCGAAATCGTGATTGTGCGTGCGTGTCGCCATTCCTACCCGCCCGAAGAGTCGGCCGCTGCGCCAGCGTCAAGGCGGGCCTCAAGGGCAACGGCTGGGCCCGCACGAGATGTGCTGACGGGACAAGGACTTACGGTTTTGGTAGGAGCGGCGGGAGGCCGGGAGTTGGTAGTTTTCTTTCCAACGGATGCAAGTGTTCTTTCCAGCCGGATGCTCGAGCCGCCGCTCAGTGATCTGGAACATCCTTTGCTGCCCGAGCGTGCATGCCGCGCCGATTCGCGCTCGTCCTGACCGTGCTCGCCGTCGCCGCGTGCAACGATCCGGGTGCCACGCGTCCCGACCTACGTGACGCGCGCCGAGCATCGCTCGCCGCGGACGATCCCACACTCGCGTGGCTCGAGGGATACCTGGCGAGCCCGCACGCACCGGTCACCGGTGAGCCGGCCGTACTCGCCGGCGCGGGCGACATCGCGCGCTGCTATCCGGGGTCCGACGTCCGCTCGTACCAGCGCCCGGGGCCGAGCAATCCGGCCGAGCAGACGGCGCGCCTGCTCGATGGGATGCCGGGTGCGACGGTCATGGCGGTTGGCGACAATGCGTACGAGTTCGGGTCGCCGTTCGACTACATCTTCTGCTATCACCCCACGTGGGGGCGGCATCGCGCACGCACGCGACCCTCAGCAGGGAACCACGAGTACCTCACACCCGGCGCGCTCGGCTACTTCGCCTACTTCGGCCTGCGCGCCGCGCCGCCGCTCGGCTACTACAGCTACGACGTCGGAACCTGGCACGTGGTGGTCCTCAACAGCACGCCGCAGGTGTACGCCTGCTGGCCGAACGAGCTGAACGAGCCGCCGCCGCCGGGGTTCCCGACGCTGCCGCAGCCGGTCGAGCCAGGTCCCGACGCAGGGCGGGCCTGCGTAGGCGACCGCGTGCAGCAGGAATGGCTGACCGCTGATCTCGCCGCGCACCAGAGCGCCGCCTGTACGATCGCGTACTTCCATCACCCGCGCTTCAGCTCGGGGATGCACGGCAATCATTTCCAGATGCAGAAGATCTGGGACATTCTCTATGCGGCGGGGGCCGACCTGGTCGTATCCGGCCACGACCATCTATATGAGCGCTTCGCGCCGCAGGACCCCGAGGCCAATCCCGATCCCGCGCGCGGCATCCGGCAGTTCACGGTCGGCACGGGCGGCGCGGAGTTCTACGACGTGCGCACCGTGCAGCCCAACAGCGAGGTGATCATCAACACCGAGCATGGTGTGCTCGCGCTGGCGCTCGACGCGGGCAGGTACGCGTGGTCGTTCGTGGCGACGGACGGCACGACGCGCGATGAAGGGTCGGGCAGCTGCCACTGATCGCGCGGTGTCATCCCACACTCGCTCGCTGCGCTCGCTCCCGCGGGATGACAACCTCCTATCGCACGGAGTCCGACTCGGCGAGAAACGCCTCCACCGCCGGCCACACCACCTCCGGCCGCTCGGCGTACGTGAAATGGGCCGCCCGCGGCACCCGCATCAGCCTCGCGTGCGGCAGGGCCGTCGTCCATTCCGTCACGAGATCCATCGGGATCGCTTCTTCTTCGCCGTGAACGACGAGCGTCGGCGCCGACACTGAGGCAAGTGCGGCCCGCAGATCCCAGTCGCCGTACGATCCCATCACCACGCGATTCGTCGTCGTGAGCCCGTAACGAATTCCCGCCGGCGCGGATGCGCAGAGGTCTGACTTGATGAGCGGCAGCGTTCTTTCCGGCTCGGCAAGACGCGGACGCATCGCGAGCGCCCAGTACTCTCGGCACGCGACGCGTGCGTCGACGGTCGTGTCGCCGAGACGGCGCGCCGCTTCGCCGAGCCGAGCGCGCTGCGTGCTGTCGAGCCGAGCGTTCATGCTCTGCGCGAACCGCTTCCAGAAGTCGCCGCGCCGAGGTGGGACGGGGCCGAAGAACACCATGCGTCGCACGACATCGGGATGCGCGAT
>JBJMNM010000517.1:0-3682 GCA_045804305.1 Gemmatimonadaceae bacterium
CCCGTGGGAAAACGTGAAGAAGATGGGCGAGCTCGGACTCCTCGGCGTGCCCTGGTCCGAGGACCTCGGCGGCGCCGGCCTGGACCTCCTCAGCTACATGATCACCATCGAGGAGCTGGCCAAGGTTGACGCCTCGACCGGGCTCACGGTGTCGGCCCACACCACGTTGGGAACGTCGCCGATCGTGCATTTCGGCACCGACGCACAGAGGCGCAGGTACGTGCCGCCCCTCGCGAGTGGCCGCGTGCTCGGCGGCTTCGGCCTGACTGAGCCCGAGGCCGGCTCTGATGCGGGTGGCACGAAGACCACGGCGGTGCGCCGCAATGGCCACTACGTGCTGAATGGGACGAAGCGGTTCATCACCCACGGCAGCGTGGGGGAGATCTTCGTCGTCACGGCCGTGACGGACCCATCGAAGGGGACGAAGGGGATCAGCTCCTTCATCCTGACCAAGGAGACGTCGGACAAGGCGATGGCGACCACGCTCGGCATCGGGCACGACGCCTCGCTCACGCCGATGCGGGGATTCCGCGCCGGCAAGAAGGAGGACAAGCTCGGCTGGCGTGCGTCGGACACGGCGGAGCTGATCCTCGAGGACGTGGAGGTGCCGGCGGAGAACCGGCTGGGCCAGGAAGGGCAGGGCTTCGCGAACTTCATGCGGACCCTCGACGCCGGACGCATCGGCATCGCGGCGCTCTCGCTCGGGATCGCCGAGGGTGCCTTCGATGAGGCCACCAGGTATGCCGCGACGCGGCGGCAGTTCGGCCAGGCCATCGCCAGCTTCCAGGGGATCGCCTTCCAGCTCGCCGACATGGCCACCGAGATCGAGGCCGGCAAGCATCTGATGTTCCATGCCGCCTGGCTCGCGCAGCACAAGAAGCCGTTCAGCAAGGAGGCGGCGATGGCCAAGCTCTTCTGCTCGGAGCTCGCCATGCGTGCCACCATCAAGGCGGTGCAGATCCACGGCGGGTACGGCTACACCAAGGACTACCCGGTGGAGCGCATGATGCGCGACGCCAAGATCTGCGAGATCGGGGAAGGGACGTCCGAGATCCAGCGGCTGGTCATCTCTCGGCAGATCCTGAAGGAGCTGGCGGGGTGATCCCGACAGCGGCTTCGCCGCTGCGGGATGACAATCTTGACCCTGTCATCCCGCACGAGCGAAGCGAGTGTCGGGATCTCGCGTTGCGCGCCACGCCCGTGATCGTTAGGTATTCACCAGTGATTGCTACTCTCGTCTTCTCGCATCCGGCGGCGCGCGGCGACTCGCGTCCCGACCGGATCGTATCGCGCGCCGGCTCGGTCGAGGCAGTCTTCGGCCGCGTTAGCGCGCTCGTCGTTACCACCGCGCGTTCCCGACAGAGGTCGGGAGATCGCACGCCCTTCCGGTCATTGGCGGTTGCCCTTGCCCTCGTCGTCGCGCTCGTGGAGCGCGCGGCAGCCTGGCTCGGGACACACCGCCCGGAACGGGCGTGGTCGATCACGCGGCGCGTTGCGACGCTGCTCCCTGTTGCGGCTCCCCCTCGCCGACGCGCGGCATCGCGCGGGCGGAGCGGGGCCATCCATCCTCTGCCCCATCGCGCCGCGGCCTCCGAGTCGCCGGTCGTTCCAGCGTGCGCGATCCACGATGAAACGAGAGATTCTCATCAACGCGAGCCCGCGGGAAACGCGGGTCGCCATCCTCGAGGACGACGAGCTCGTTGAGCTCCTCGTCGACCGCCCCGACGCGCGTCGGATGGTCGGCGACATCTACCTCGGAAAAGTCGACGCGGTGCTTCCCGGCCTCCAGGCCGCCTTCGTCGACATCGGTACGGAAAAGAGCGCCTTCCTGCACTCGTCCGATCTCGTGTACCCCGACACCGGGGACGACGATGACGACGAGGACGGCGAAGAGAGCTTTCGCGAGCTCGAGCGCGACGAGCGCGATGCGCCGCCCATCCAGGACATCCTGAAGCGAGGGCAGGAGCTCCTCGTCCAGGTCAGCAAGGAACCGATCTCCACCAAGGGCCCGCGCGTCACCGCGCAGGTCTCCATGGCCGGACGCTTCCTCGTCTACATGCCGTTCGCGTCGCGCGTCGGCGTGAGCCGCAAGATCGGCGACCGCGAGGAGCGCAAACGGCTCCGGGCCCTCGTGGAGGGCATGCTCCCCGACGACTCGGGCGGCGTGATCGTGCGCACGGTCGGCGAGGATGTCACCCCCGAGACGATCGAGCGCGAGCTCCAGACGCTCATGAACGCCTGGAAGCGCATCAAGAAGAAGACCCACTTCGTGCGCCCGCCCGCGCTCGTGCACCGGGAGACCTCGCTCACGCGCGGCCTCATCCGCGACATCTTCAGCGACAAGGTCGAGCGCGTCACGGTCGACTCCAAGCAGGTCTACAACGAGATCGTCGAGTACCTCAAGGGGATCGCCCCGGATCTGCTCGAGCGCGTCGTGCTGTACGAGGAGGACGTCCCGCTGTTCGACAAGGCGGAGATCGAGCAGGAGATCCGCGACCTGTTCAAGCGTCGCTGCGATCTGCCGTCTGGTGGCTATCTCATCATCGAGCCCACCGAGGCGCTCATCTCCATCGACGTCAACTCCGGGCGCTTCGTGGGCAAGAAGGACCCGGAGAAGACGAGCCTCAAGACCAACGTCGAGGCGGCGCGCGAGATCGCTCGGCAGCTCCGCCTGCGCGACGTGGGCGGCATCATCGTCTGCGACTTCATCGACATGGACACCAAGTCCAACCGCGACAAGGTGCTCCAGGAGCTCCGCACCCACCTGGGCCGCGACCGCGCGCGGACGAAGGCGTTCGCCGTGTCCGACCTCGGTCTGATCGAGATGACGCGCCAACGCGTGCGCCAGAGCCATCTCCAGAGCATGACCGAAGCGTGCCCCACCTGCAGCGGCACCGGGCGCGTCTTCACCGCGGAGACCATCCTCCGGCGCATGGAGCGCAGCGTGAAGCGCATGGCGGTGGAAGGCAAGCGCGACCCGCTGCTCGTGAAGCTGCACCCCGACGTCGTGATGCACGCCATGGAGAACGAGTCGGACCTGATGCGCAAGCTCGAGAAGTCGGTCGGCTTCTCACTCGAGCTCCGCGACGATCCTCTCCTCCGGCCCGATGAGTTCAAACTCGTGGTGAAGAGCGCGGGGCGGGATGTGACGCAGCAGTACGCGGTGGCGTGAAGGCGGTGAGACGGTGAAACTCTCACCGTCTCACCGTCTCGCCCCGTCCTTCAAGGCACCACCACGAGCCCCACTCTCCCTCCCAGATCGTCGTCCACGGCCGGTGTGTTGGCCGCCGGGAGCCATTCTCCCCCGTCAATGCGGACCACCACCCGGTGCGTCCCCGCCGACACGGTGACCGCGCGACTGAACATGTCACCGTCCGGCGCGAGCTCGACCGGCTCCCAGTCCGTGAAGTCACCCATCAACTCCACCCGCCGCGCGCCCGGCGCCCGCACGCGGATCAGGCGACTGCTCGAGTCGCCGGAAAACTGGATCGTCGGGCGGGTGCGCGCGGCTCGCACCGCGGCCGACGGCCCCTCGCTGAATCGGAACCCGACGCTCAGCGTCTGGATCGCGTCGGCTCCCCGCGCGAAGTCCGCAAGCTGCCTGCTCGCGCTGAGCACGAAGGCACGCGACTCTGATTGTCGAAGCACGGCGCTGGCGCTGAATCCCGCGTCGACACTCCGA
>JBJMNM010000518.1:0-3565 GCA_045804305.1 Gemmatimonadaceae bacterium
GCTCTTCCGATCTTTGGCGGTGGGCATCGCCCTCGTCGTGGGGATCATTCCATGGATGCGTGGGAGTGCATCACCCCTGATGTGGAGCGCGACGATGACGTTCGCGGTGGTGTATGTCGCCAGTCAGGTGGCCGGCACGGCTGTGTGGGCGATCAACAACCGCCTGCATGGGACCGAGCTCTCGTGGGATGCGCGGTCCGCGCCGGCGCTGCTCGAGCGGGCGGGCGCCCTTCCGCTCACGTCGCGCGTCTACTCGAACATGCCGGAAGCGATCTACTACGCGACGGGACGTATCGTGTTCGGCGTACCCCCGCGATTCTCGCCGACCTCGCTGCGGCCCAATCCGGACCTCGCCGCGGAGATCGACGCAATGGCGAGCCGCACCGGCGAGCCGACCTACGTCGTGGTCTTCGACGCCGGCGCAGATCGCACCTTCCTGGCAACCGCCGGCGACATCAGAAGGCGACTCGTCATCCAGCGTGTGGAGATGGTGAGAGGCGGTCGGATCCTCACGATCGGTCCACAGCCTGCCCGGCGTGCACCGTGACACCGCCTCTCCGCTCATACATGAGGCGGTGCGCCACGAGCCTGCTGATACCGCCGCTCCTCGCGACCGCCTGTCGTGAGGCCGGCGGCACTCGGCACCCGCTCGACCCCCTCGACGCTCGAGAGATGCGCACCGCGCAGTCCGTGCTCCGCGACGCGGGACTGCTCGACGCCGCCCGCCGCCTCGTGCTGCTCGACCTCAACGAGCCGCGGAAATCCGACGTGCTTCGTGGCGTGCGCACGCCGCGCGAGGCGTACGCGGTGCTGTACGACTCCCGACGCAACGCCACCGGCGAGGCGGTCGTCGACGTCGACGCGCGCGCGCTTCGTCACTGGCACGAGGTGCCCGGCGTGCAACCGGCGCTCGATGGCGTGGACGGTGCCCTCGCGGAATCACTCACGCGCGCGAGCCCCGAGTGGCGCGCCGCGCTCGCACGCCGAGGAACGACGCCGGACGCCGTCGTCGTGTTCACGTGGAGCGCGGGGGCGTTCGGCGAGGAGGATCCGGCGCGAGGTCGGCTCGTGCGTACGCTCACCTACATGCGTGCGGCGGGTGACAACGAGATGGCCCGCCCGGTCGAAGGACTCGTCGCGCTGGTCGATCTGACGGCCCGGCGCGTCATCCGAGTGGACGATACGCCCAACGTTCCGGTGCCCGATGCCACGAGCGAGCGCGACGCGTGGCGGCCGCTCCCGCCACCCATCACGCCCGACGGCCCCACTGCCCCGTGGTCGAGCGCCGCGTGGGCCGGTGCGGCGCCGCGGGTGGACGCACATGCCGTGAGCTGGCGGCGCTGGCGCTTTCGCGTCGCGGTGCGGCCGCGCGAAGGGCTCATGCTCTACGCCGTCGGGTTCGATGACGGATCGCGCGTGCGGAGCGTGATGTACCGCGGGTCGCTGTCGGAGATGGTCGTGCCCTACGGCGACCCGAGTGCCGGATGGTATTTCCGCAACGCGTTCGACGTCGGCGAGCTCGGGATGGGCACCGTCGTCACCTCGCTCGACCCCGGCGTCGATTGTCCGCGCGACGCGGCGCTGCTGGATGCGACGGTCGCCGACGCCGCGGGGAGCCCGCGGCTGGTGCGTCGCGCCGTCGCGTTCTACGTGCGCGACGGCGGGCTGGCGTGGAAGCACGCGGGCGAGGGCCGCCGCGCGCGCGAGCTGGTGGTGTTGTCCGTGAGCCGACTCGGCAACTACGACTATGGCTTCGAGTGGGTGTTCAAGGAGAGTGGCGCGCTCGCCCACCGCGTGCTGCTCACCGGGGTGATGGCGTCGAAGGGCGTGACGCCCGGCCAACGGGACTCGCTATCGCACGTCGTTGCCACAGGTGTGGCGGCGCCGCAACATCAACACTTCTTCAGCTACCGCCTCGACGTCGATGTCGACGCGGCGGCGCCGAACCAGGTGGAAGAGATCGGCACTGGCCCGCTCGCGGCCGGCGGGGGCAATCCGCACGGAGGCGGATTCGCGACGACGGCCCATCTGATCGCGAGTGAAGACTCCGGTCGGCGCCATCTGGATCTGCACAGCAGCCGGCGGTGGCGCGTCGTGAATCCCGAGGTGCGCGGATCCCTCGGCACGCCGAGCGGCTACGAGCTCCTGCCCGGCGCGAACGCCGATCCGTTCGTGGCCGAATCGAGCGCCGTGCGGCGGCGGGCGGGCTTCCTGGGAGCGCATTTGTGGGTGACGGCCTACGCGGATAGCGAGCGATACGCGGCGGGCAACTACCCGAATCAATCGTCGGGCGGCGACGGGCTGCCGCGCTGGACCTCGGCCAACCGGCGTCTCACCAACGCGGACGTGGTGCTCTGGTACACACTTGGAGTCACCCATACGCCGAGGCCCGAAGATTGGCCGGTCATGCCGGTGCACGAAGTGGGATTCGAGCTGGTGCCGGTCGGTTTCTTCGACCGGAATCCGGTGTTGGTCAGGCGCTGATCGATGCGTCTGCGCAACAGTGAGCGCGACGCGTACAGACGCCGAGAATCCGGCGTGTGACTTGCAGCGGTCGTGCATTCGTCCCCGCCGCCGTCAGAGCGAGGCACCTCCTTCCCACCTGCAGAGGCACCCATGAGACGTCTCGCCGAAGCGCTCGTCATCGTCGCCATCGCGGCGGTACCGGCATATGCCGGGAACGTGGTCGCCACACCGGAACCCTCCACGATCGTGTTGCTCGCTACCGGAATCGGCGCAGTGGGTGCGGGCGCGTGGTGGAGAAGCCGCCGGAAGTGACTCCGGAGGATGTCGAGCACAGTGACGAAACGCGAAAACGGCCACTCGAGTGAGTGGCCGTTTTCGTTCGTCGTCTCGCCTCTATTGCTTCACGTACACGGATTTGAAGCCAGCCTCCCCAATCGTCAACGTGCTTCCGCTCAGCGTGCCTGTTCCGGTACTGCCATCGCTGGCGAAGTGGAAGTTGATCGTGCTGCCGTTCAGCGCCCACGTCCCGTTGTCGGAGAAGGAAACGGTGAACGGGCCATTCGCGTCGGTGATCCGCGCGCTGGCTGTCTCGACGAAGGTCCCCGCAGCGGTCGCGACGATCTGGTCACTCAGGAGCTCGATCTTGGGAGTCGGCGTCGTGGCGAGCGGGTCGAACTCCTGTAACAGGAAAGGGAGAGGCAGGTCGTTGACCGTGCTCAGATTCCAGGTGCCGGCCAGCGATGCCGTCGTGGGGTTCGTCGAGCTGTCCTTGGAGCACGCGACGGAAGTGAGCAGCAGGACCAGTCCGAGCAGCCGACGCATGGTACGCTCCGTGAAAAATGTACGTGCGACTGGCGTTCTGGCTTCAAGTGAGCGCGTATCGTCCCACGCCGCAAGGCGGTATCCGGGCTGTGCCGCCGGCGTATCGTGACGTGACGGCGCCGTAACGGCGCGATACGCAGAAGCCGCTTCGCACCCTGCGGAGCGAGCGCGCCACGCCGCCGCGTGCCGTTCGAGCGCGCGTTGCATGCGGGTGCGCATCTCATTGCGTGACAGCGATATCCGCTGCGCATCAGCATTCGTCGACGAACGCCGTTCA
>JBJMNM010000519.1:0-6745 GCA_045804305.1 Gemmatimonadaceae bacterium
GCGGAGGAGTCCCGCACCGCGGACGCCGTGAGCTCGCTCTATTCGAAGTTGAGCGCGCCCACGCGCGTCGTTGCGCTGGAAGTGGCGGAGATGATCAAGTATTCGTGCAACAGCTTCCACGGACTCAAGGTGGCGTTTGCGAATGAGATCGGCAGCATCTGCAAGGCACTCAATGTGGACAGTCACGAAGTGATGAAGATCTTCGTCGAGGACACGAAGCTGAACATCGCGCCGTACTATCTGCGACCGGGTTTCGCCTTTGGCGGCTCCTGCCTCCCGAAGGATCTTCGTGCCCTCACATACCGTGCGCGCCAGCTCGATGTGGAAGTGCCCGTGTTGCAGTCTGCGCTCACGAGCAACGAGAAGCAGATCGCGCGCGCGTACGACATGGTCCGCGCGACCGGCTCGCGTCGTGTCGGTGTGCTCGGGTTGGCCTTCAAGGCGGGGACCGACGACCTGCGCGAATCTCCCATCGTCACGCTCGTCGAGCGGCTGATCGGGAAGGGGCTGCAGCTCGCGATCTATGACGGCCACGTGTCGCAGGCGAACCTCATCGGCGCGAACCGCGAGTACATCGAGAAGGAGATTCCGCACATCTGGTCGTTGATGCGTCCGTCGGTCGACGAGGTGGTGGAGTTTGGCGACGTGGTGGTGATCGGCAACGGGACGCCCGAGTTTCGCGGCATCCAGCCGAAGCTGCGCGACGGGCAGGTGGTCGTGGACCTCGTGCGCGCGTTCGGGGCGAGGACGTCGGACAGTGCCTATCAGGGCGTCGCCTGGTAATGCGGATTCTCTGGGTGAAGGCGGGGAAGATCCTCCCGGTGAACACGGGGGGTCGGATCCGCTCGTACAACATCCTCAAGCATCTCGCGACACGGAACGAGGTCATCTTCCTCTCGTACTATCCTGGCGCGCGCGACGAGGAATACGAGCGGGATCTCGCACGGCCGTTCCCTGGGTCCGTCGCCTTCGCGGCCGGTGCGCCAAGCGCACGGTTCGCCCAGGCGCTTCACTACGGGACGCGCCTTCCGACGACGGCGCCGTACTCGGTGGAGAAGTTCACCGATCGTGCCGTGCGGCGAAGCATCCGCGCGCTGATCTCGGACCGGTGTCCCGACGTGGCGGTGTGCGACTTTCTTTCACCGTCGCTGAACTTTCCCGACCCGCTGCCCATCCCTTCGGTGCTGTTCCAGCACAACGTGGAGCACGTGCTCTGGGATCGGCAGGCTCGCCACGAGGCGAATCCGGGCAAGCGGCTCGCGTTCGCCATCGAGGCCGCCAAGATGCGCCGGTACGAGCGACGCATGGTGCGGCGCTTTCACCATGTCGTGGCTGTCTCGGAGAACGATCGCGCGTTGATGAGCGACATGACTGCGCCGTCTCGAATCACCGTCGTGCCGACCGGCGTCGACACGAGTGCATACCGTCTGGATGCAAGCATTGGCCAGGAGCACCGTCGCGTGATGTTCCTCGGATCGATGGATTGGCCCGCCAACATCGATGGCGTCGAGCTGTTCTGCGAGCAGATCTGGCCGCGGGTTGTGGAAGCAGTACCGGACGCCCGCTTCCAGGTCGTCGGGCGCAATCCTCCGCCGCGCATCCAGCGGCTCGCGTCGGACTCGGTGGAGATCGTGGGTGGGGTGGAGTCCGTGGTGCCGTATCTGCGGGGTGCGCCGGTGTTCGTCGTGCCCCTCCGGATCGGCGGCGGCACGCGGCTGAAGATCTACGAGGCGATGGCTGCCGAGCGCGCGATCGTGTCGACGACGGTGGGTGCCGAGGGCCTCGACCATACCGACGGTCGCGACCTTATAATTGCCGATGAGCCTCAGCGCTTTGCCGACGCGGTGATCCGTCTCCTGTGCGACCCCGCTGCACGGATGGCGCTCGGCAGTGAAGCGGGCGCGACGGCCGCACGGTTCGACTGGTCGTCGGTGGCGCGGGAGTTCGAGAACGTGCTCATGCGCACCATCAGCGGTGGGCGCGTCAGCACCGACGTCGTGCACCGTCCCGCGCGCTCGACTGCGCGCTAGACGCCGAGCGCGTCGAGGCTGGCGGTCAGTGGCGCGAGGGGCAACGCCAGCGCACCCTGTCGCAACGCGATAAGCCAGAGGTCGAGCACCATGACGCGCCAGAGCAGCCAGCTATTATCTCGACGGCCCGTCAGGTGCTCGCGGATCAGGCGCCTGACGCTCTCGTGATCCACATACTCGTACACCACACGATCCGTCGACAGCAACGCCTCGAGGCGGTGACGGAGCTCGTCCCGGAACCAGTGTTTGAGCGGCACTGCGAAGCCCCGCTTGGGCTGCTCGAAGACGGACTCCGGGACGAGCCCCTTACCCGCCTCGCGAAGGATCCATTTGCCGGTCCCGTCGCGACGCTTGAGACGGCCTGGAAGAGCAACCGCGAATTCGACGAGCGAATGATCGAGCAATGGAACGCGTGCCTCGAGTGACACGCTCATGCTCGCACGATCCACCTTCGTGAGGATGTCGCCGGGAAGATAGCTCTCGAGGTCGACCAGCGTCATCTGGGTGAGGAAGTCGCGCTCCGCGGCGGGATCGAAGTAGCGGTCGAGGAGCCGCTCCAGGCTCAGCGCAGGATCTGCGTGCCGCACGACTCCCCCCTCGCTGATCGGCAACGCATGCGCGACGGTCGCCGCATACCGGCCCCGCCGGTCGCGTGACATGTCGAGCAGCCGGTTTCTCCCCAGCGCCCAGTGCGGCAGCCGAAGCGCCGTCCCACGCGCGAAGCGACGCGCGAAGCCCGTGCGAAGCTCACGCCTGCGCTCGAGCTCCGCGTAGCGGGTGTATCCGCCAAACAGCTCGTCGCCTCCATCGCCGGAGAGCGCAACGGTGACGTGGCGGCGCGCGAGCCGCGAGACCAACAACGTCGGCAAGGCTGAAGGATCGCTGAACGGCTCATCGAACGTGCGGACCACCTCTTCCACGAGCGCATCGGCATCCGGACGCACGATCAGCTCCGTATGCTGGGTTCCGAGCTCGCGTGCGACACGGGCGGCGTGCGGAGCTTCGTTGAATTCGCGCTCCTCGAAGCCGATGGAGAACGTCTGGACTCTGGTCGCGGAGAGCCGGGCCATCTGGGCGACCACGGTGGACGAATCGATTCCCCCGGAGAGGAACGCGCCGAGCGGAACGTCCGCCTCGAGATGCGAGTCCACTGCGTCGGTGAGCAGTCGCCGAAGCTCCTCGACCGCCTCCCTGTCATCAACGACGTGCGCCTCCGGCCGCAAGGCGCTCCAGTACTGCCGGGACTCCAGGCCGCGGTCACGGTCCCAGGTGAGCAGATGCCCCGGCGACAGCTTCTGCACGCCGGCGAACACACATCCTGGGTCAGGGACATAGCCGAGCGCGAGATACTGGTGAATCGCGCCGGCATCGACCTCTCGGGGAAACTCAGGCAGGGCCAGCAGCGATCGCAGCTCCGAGGCGAAGGCGACGCCGTCCGGTGTGTGCCAGTAATACAATGGCTTGATGCCGAGCCGGTCGCGAGCGATCGTGAGCCGCTCGCGCCGCTCGTCCCAGATCGCGAAGGCGAACATTCCACGCAGATGATTGACCAGACCTGTGCCGTGCTCTTCGTAGAGGTGCACGAGCACCTCGGTGTCGGAGCGCGTGCGCACCTGGTGCCGCAGCGCGAGCTTTTGTCGCAAGGCGCGATGATTGTAGATCTCGCCGTTGAACACCACGTGAACGGTGCCATCTTCGTTCGACATCGGCTGCGAGCCGCCCGCGACGTCGATCACGCTGAGACGGCGCATGCCGAGCGCGACACCGGCTCCGACATGATGCCCCTCCTCGTCGGGGCCACGGTGGCGTATCGCCGCGCACATCCGGGCCAGCTCACTCTCCGATTGGCCTGCCGAACGCTTCCAACCAGCGTATCCCGCGATCCCGCACACTATCTCGACTCCGATGGACGAAGCCACAGTCTCCGGCTCCCCGGACGCGACGAGCGCGCGGACGACGTGACGCGAGGTATCGTCTCGAGAGCGAGGAGTCGTGCTGCAGCGCACACGATCGCGAAGAGGAAGTAGGTGAACACCAGTTGGCCGTACGAGCCCCAGAGCCCGGCGATGAGGTAGCCGTACGCTCCTACCTCGAAGTAGAACAACTGGGACACGAGCGCCGGCTGCGCCGAGCGGAGCTTGGCACGGGCACGGCGTGCGTCGCGCAGCGTCGCCACGACCAGGGCCGCGAAGCATGCAAAGCCGACCAGGCCCATCTCCGCCATCAGGTTCAAGTACGTGTTGTGCGTGTCCTTATGTCCTCGGGCAATCGGGTCGAAGCGCGGGCTCTGCGAGTACACGAAGTGCGCGTCGCCGTATGCGCCGACGCCCACTCCCGTGATGGGGTTGGCCGCGATGACAGCTTCCGCTACGCGCAAGATCTCCAGCCGCTGTGCCGCCGAGGCCTCGGCCTCCGTCATCTCCCTTTGATCGACCGGGGTCGACTGCCCGATCGTGCCGAGGCGCGTCCAGGCGCTATCGGGGGTGAGTACAAAGAGGGCGATCAATACTGCACCGAGCACTGCGGCGGCGCGTACGCTTCTGGCGTGCTTGCGGCCGACGATCACGCCAAACACCGCGAGCGCGATGAATGCGCCTCGCGACTGTGTGAGCAGGATGATGAGCGGCAGCACCAGTGCGGTCGGGATCAGAAGCAGCTTCACCCAGCGCGCCCGCTCCACCTCCAGCATGCCGAGGACGATGGCCAGCTGCAGGATGCACAGTCCAGCGAGGTCGTTCGGATTGTTGTAGATGCCGTTCCATATCACACGCCCCTGCAGCGTTTCGCCCGAGATGTAGTTGAGCAGGGTACCGCGTATGGGGTACAGCCAGAGGCAGACGATCATCACGATCAAGAGCGTGCGCAGTCGTCCGCGAGTCGTGATCACGTTGACGCCGACGAAGATCACCCCGCAGACCTTCGCGAATTCGATGAGCCGATCGAGCACCAGGTCGGGATATTCGGTCGTGGTCCAGCCGATGAACCCCCACGCCAACAGCGCGATGGACCATAGAACCACCGGCGGATAGCGGATCGGACGACGCTCGAGCATCAGCGTGAAGAGGGCAACTCCCATCGTTGCGGTACCGATCGCGAACCGCTGCGTCGTGATGCTCGCGACGTATATGAGGAACGCGATGAATGCGATGCTCCACTCCACTCCCGCGAACGGCGAGGCGGGCAGCACCTCCTCCCCCTCTCGGCCCTCGGGCGCCGCCGGCCGTCTCGGCGCCGTGAACACGCGACGCTGGATCACCGGCGTCGTCACCGTGTGCTCCGGCTCAGCAGCGTGCTGTACATTCCCTCGAGCGACGCCAGCGCCGTCGAGGCGCCGTAGTGCCCACTCGCCCGTCGCCGGCCCGCGGCGCCCAATGACGCGCGGAGCCGAGCATCCCCCGCAAGCTCCCCGAACGCGCGCGCCAGCTCCTGTGGGTTGCCAGGAGGCACGAGCAATCCCGTCTCCCGATCCGCCACCGCGTCGACATTGCCCCCCACGGCCGTCGCGACGATCGGCACGCCCGCCGCCATCGCCTCCACCAGCGTATTGGGAAAGCCCTCGCTCACGGAGCAGAGCGCCGAAACGTCGAGTGCGCGATGATGATTCCCGCCATCGCGCAGCTCGCCGACGAATGTCACCGCGTCCGTCACGCCAAGCTCCGCGGCCAGGCCAACGAGCGCGGCATGCGCATCTCCCCCTCCGATCAGCACGAGCCGAACAGCGCTATTCCGAGCGCGTAGCAGCGCGAACGCTCGCAGCAGGGTTGGATGATCTTTCACGGGCGCGAGCCTGGCCACACATCCGATGACGATCTCGCCCGCGTCTCGCACACCCCATGACGCGCGCACGGCCGCTCGCTCCCCGCTGGATAATGGAACGAATGCGTCATCGTCGACGAAGTTGCTGACCGTCCAGATCCGCTCGGAGGTGATCCCTTCCCGCTCGTGCACCGAGCGTGCGACCTGCGGACTGTTCGCCAGCACGGCGCCCGACAGGTGAAACGCGATCCGATTGCCGATCTGAAGCTTGCGATTCGGCAGCGAGTGCCACCACCGCCGGCTCGTAATGATCACCGGCACCCCCGCCAGGCGGGCCCAGGGCGCTGCGTACACGTTGCTGTACATGTCGTGCGCGTGCACGATCTGCACGCGCTCCGTCCGGAGGTAGCGCACGAACTGCCAACCGGTGGTGACCATGCTCGCACCATACAGGCTGCGGAGCGGCATCTTCACGATCGGCACGCCGATCGCGCGATAGCGCTCCGTGAGCGGACCATCCCCAGCGAGCGTGACGACGCGCAGGTCGAACCGGGAGCGATCCAGTCGCTCCGCCGTGCGCACCGCGTTCAGCTCCGTTCCCCCCAACCGCATGTTGTCGATCACGAACACGAGCTTCACCGCGGCCACACGCCCACTCATGCGGCGGCCTGATGGCAACGACGGAACATCGGCAACGGCGGAATCGGAGAGAAGCATGACAACCTCTGGAGGACCTCTAATACTCACCCGCCGACGGGGGTACACAACAGAAAGGGCGCCAAGCTGGCGCCCCTGCGGTAATCGCCTTCGGCGGTGATGCTACTCCAGTCTACCAGCCACCCTTGCCGAACAACATGACAGGCAGGGTCATGGACATGATCCGGACGTCCTCGTACAGCCCCTGGCGGCGAACGTATTCCAGGTCGTACTGCACCTTGCGACGCACATCGTCCACACAC
>JBJMNM010000520.1:0-8133 GCA_045804305.1 Gemmatimonadaceae bacterium
TGCTCGACTCGTTGAGCGTCGAAGAGGCCCTCAGACTGCTCGGCGCCGCGAAGGGTGGCGCGCGTCCTGCGGCATCTTCAAGAGAGGAGCCGAGCGCAGCGCGGCCGAGCGCCGCCGAAGGCGCGGAGAGCACGGACTGGAGAGCTGCGGTGAGAGCCGCGGGCGGTGCGCCCGAGGCGCGCACGCCCGTTCGTCTGCCCAGGTCAGAGGAACAGCACGAGATGCCGCGACCCGCCGCACCCCCGCCGCAGCCGCCACCCGCGGCAGACGCCGTGCATGTGCCGAGCACTCAGCAGGGCGCGCCGGCCGGCTCGCCGCTCGAGGACGTGCCGACGGGACTGTCGGTCGGCGGCGCGTCGCGCGCCCTGTTCGAGGACCCGGCGTTCAAGCTGGCCTCGCTGGAGGAGATCAATGCCACGGTCGCGACCTGTCGCCGCTGCTCGCTCTACGGGACCGCGATCAACCCGGTACCCGGCGTGGGAGACCCGAATGCGGACTTCATGTGCGTGGGCGAGGCGCCGGGCGCCAACGAAGACCTGCTGGGGGAACCGTTCGTCGGCCAGGCCGGCCAGCTCCTGAACAAGATACTCGAGGCCATCAAGCTCAGGCGTGAGGATGTGTTTATTGCGAACGTCCTGAAGCATCGTCCTCCCGGTAATCGGAATCCGCTGCCTGAAGAGGTGACGGCCTGTTCGCCGTACCTGGTTCGGCAGATCGAGCTCGTCCGGCCCAAGGTGATTCTGGCGCTCGGGACATTTGCGGCGCAGACTCTACTCGAGACGAAACTCACGATCGGCAAGCTCCGTGGTCAGGTGCATCGCTATTATGGGGTGCCGCTGATCGTGACTTACCACCCCGCCGCGCTGCTCCGGAATCCCGCCTGGAAGCGCCCTACCTGGGAAGATGTCCAGCTCGCCCGCAGAATACTCGATCACGCTGTCGCCTCCGGGGCGTGACCCTTACCGCGATCGGCGTCCTCCCTACTCGGAGGACGCCGAGCAGGCGGTGCTCGCCGCGATGTTGATCGACCAGGACGCCGTCATGCGCGCCATCGAGGTCGTGGACGACTCGATGTTCTACGCCGAGCGCCATCGCCGCCTGTTCCGGGCGATGATGTCGATCACCGAGCGCGGGAGCGTGGTGGATCCGCTCACGCTGGCGGACGAGCTCTCCCGCAAGGGCGAGCTCGACGGCGCGGGCGGCAAGGACTACATCGGGTTCCTGGTCGACGCCGTTCCCACGGCGGCGAACGTGGAGTACCACGCGAAGATCGTGAAGGAGAAGGCGCTCCTGCGGCGCCTGATCGAGGTGTCCACGGAGATCGTGGGCGAGGCGTTCGGCGGCGGGCATACGGCCGACGAGCTGCTCGATCTCGCCGAGCAGAAGATCTTCCAGGTGGCGCAGCAGCGGACCAACGAGGGCTTCTCTCGCATCAAGGAGCTCCTCTGGCCCACGATGGAGCGCATCGAGGCCATTCATGCCGGCGGCGAGGCGATCACCGGCATCGCGAGCGGCTTCAGCGATCTCGACGACCTGACGTCGGGCTTCCAGCCGTCGGACCTCATCATCATCGCGGCGCGCCCGTCGATGGGAAAGACGGCGTTCACGCTGAACATCGCGCAGCACGCGGCGATCGAGAAGGAGCGGAAGGTGGCGTTCTTCTCGCTCGAGATGAGCAAGGAGTCGCTCGTGCAGCGCATGCTCACCGCGGAGGCGCGCATCGACGCCCAGAAGCTCCGCAAGGGGATGCTGCGCGACGACGACTTCCCGCGTCTCGCGCGCGCCGCGGGAATTCTCACGCACGCGCCGATCTGGATCGACGACACGGCCGGCATCACGCTGCTGGAGATGCGCTCCAAGGCGCGGCGCCTGAAGGCGGATCAGGGGCTCGACATGATCATGGTGGACTACCTCCAGCTCATGCAGGGACCGGCGAACAGCGAGAGCCGTCAGCAGGAGGTGTCGCAGATCTCGCGTGGGCTCAAGGCGCTCGCCAAGGAGCTGAGCGTGCCGGTGATCGCGCTCTCACAGCTGTCCCGAGCTCCGGAACAGCGCGCCGGCGACAGCAAGCGGCCGCAATTGTCCGACCTGCGTGAATCCGGTGCCATCGAACAGGACGCGGACCTCATCATGTTCATCTACCGTCCCGAGGTGTACGAGGGTCCCGTGGACAAGGACGGGAACTCCCTCGAGGGCCGCGCCGAGATCATCGTGGGCAAGCAGCGCAATGGACCGATCGGCTTCGTCAATCTGTTCTTTCACAAGAACTACACGCGCTTCGAGAACTTCTCGCAGCGCCAGCCGGGGCCGTCGGGCGGCGGCACCGAGGCGGGGCGGATCGGGCCCGGCGGGACGGCGCAGAAGTACGCGTAGAGTCACTCCGTACGTCGGCACCGCCACTCCAGCGCATGGGCGCGTACCATCGGCTTCCCAGCAGTACCTCCTACCTGGTCCCCGCTACCCCATACCATGTACGGCCGATTCGGCGCGCACCACGAGCCCGGATGCTGCGCCGAATAGTGCGTACAGGGTAGGTGGTATAGGGTACACGGTACCTCGTACTGCTGGAAAAGCGCGTGTCGAGCCGCGACTCCTCCTCGCGCGGGGCATCAAGATAGGCGGCATCGGGCTAAATTGCGGGCCATGACCCCGAAGACCCGCACTCTCTACCGCTGCACCGACTGCGGCGCCGACCACCCGAAATGGGCCGGCCGGTGCGACGCGTGCGGTGCATGGAACTCGCTGGTCGAGGAGATGGCGGCCAAGGCGGCGGTGACGGGCGGCGCGAGCCGGCGCGCCGGAGGCGCTCGCACGCTCGCCGAAGGAGGGAGCGTCGCGATCACGCCGAAGCTGCGGGACGTGAGCGGCTCCGAAGCCCGCCGCTGGAAGACCGGCATGAACGAGTTCGACTTCGTGCTCGGCGGGGGCATCGTTCCCGGCTCGATGGTCCTCATCGGCGGCGAGCCGGGCATCGGGAAGTCCACGCTGCTGCTCCAGGTCGCGGCGCGGCTGCAGACAGCGGGGCATGCGACGCTCTATGCCTCGGGCGAGGAGAGTCCGCTCCAGATCAAGCTGCGCGCCGATCGGCTGGGCGAGGACGCCGGCGAGGTCACGCTGTTGAGCGAGACCAATCTCGAGACCGTGCTCACGACCGCGGCGGCGGCGGCGCCGGCCGTGCTCATCGTGGACTCCATCCAGACCGTCTATACGGGTGATCTCGAGGGCGCGCCGGGCAACGTGGGCCAGGTGCGCGAGTGCGCCGCACGGCTCATGCGCTTCGCGAAGGAGAGCGGCACCGCCGTGTTCGTCGTGGGCCACGTCACGAAGGGCGGCGGCATCGCCGGCCCCAAGACGCTCGAGCACATCGTGGACACGGTGCTGTATTTCGAGGGGGAGAACTCGCTCGACCACCGCGTGCTGCGCGCCACGAAGAATCGCTTCGGCAGCGTGGACGAGATCGGCGTGTTCCGGATGGCCGAGGACGGGCTCGCGCCCGTCGCCAATCCGTCCGAGCTCTTCCTCGGCGACCGGACCATGACGTCGTCCGGCAGCGCCGTGACCGCACTCCTCGAGGGCTCGCGTCCCATACTCATCGAAGTGCAGGGGCTGGCGGCTAAGGCGGGGTTCGGGACGCCGCAGCGCGTGGCCACGGGCTACGACGGCCGTCGCCTGGCGCTGCTGCTCGCGGTGCTCGACAAGCGCGCCGGTCTCTCGTTCGGACAGCTCGACGTGTTCCTCAACGTGGTCGGCGGCGTGCAGCTCTCGGAGCCGGCCGGCGATCTCGCGGTTGCGGCGGCGCTGGCGTCGAGCGTGTACGATCGCGCGCTCCCACACGAGGCGGTGTTCGTGGGTGAGGTGGGGCTCGGCGGCGAGATCCGCCCGGTGTCGCAGGCGGAGCGGCGGCTCGCCGAGGCGGCGAACATGGGGATGACGACGGCGTATCTGGCCGAGCGCGCGGTGCCGAAGCGCATTCCGAAGGGATTGAACGCGGTGGGTGTGCGCACGATCGGCGACCTGTTCGAACGGGTTTTCGGTTGAGCGAGCGGCGCGACGTGGGCGTCGTGATCGTCGCCGGCGGGAGCAGCACGCGCGCAGGCGGCGGTGAGCTCAAGCAGTTTCGCTGGGTGGCCGGCAAGCCGATGCTGCTGCACAGCGTGCAGACCTTCATGGCGCGCGCCGACGTCGGGATGGTCGTGTGCGTGCTGCCGCAGCGATACGCCGGCGATCCGCCGCCCTGGCTCTTCCAGTGCGACGTCGACCGTCTGCTCGTCTCCGTGGGCGGCCGCACGAGAAGCGAGAGTGTGGCCAACGGCCTGGACGATCTGCCGGACGAGGCGGAGATCGTGCTCGTGCACGACGCCGCTCGGCCGCTGGTGAGCGCGGAGACGATCGACCGCGTCGTGGAGTCGGTGCGGGCCGGCACGAGCACCATCGCCGCGCTCCCCGTGGTGGACACGATCAAGCAGGTCGATGACGACGGGCTGATCAAGCGCACCGTGGAGCGTGACGGGCTCTGGCGCGCGCAGACGCCGCAGGGCTTTCCGCGCCGCATCCTCGTCGACGCGCATCGCCGCGCGCAGAAGGAGCACATCAGCGCGACCGACGATGCAGCGCTCCTCGAGCGGCTCGGCGTTCCCGTGCGCGTGGTGCGCGGAAGTGAGCGCGCGCTCAAGGTGACCGACGCCGGCGATTTCGCCCGAGTGGACGCCCTCTTCGCCACGGACGAATGAGGAACGACAGCGCGCTTGGCGTGCCCTTCTGGTCCGAGGAGGAGATCGGGGCGGCCGTTCGGCCGGCGCTCGAGCAGCTCGAGATGCGCCGCGTGCTCGCCTACCCCACCGAAACGGTGTATGGCTTCGGCGGCGGCATCGATCGCGACTCCGTCGATGCGCTCATCCGTCTCAAGGGTCGCCCACGGGGCAAGCCGTTCCTGTTGCTGATCGCCGGCAGCGAGATGCTCGCCAAGCTGGATCTGTCGCTGCCGAGCTTCGCGACCAACCTGGCCGCGCGGTTCTGGCCCGGGCCACTCACGCTCGTGCTGCCGGGCGGCGAGCAGCGCGTGCCGGAGGCGCTGCGGGGACCGGAGGGAGGCGTGGCCGTGCGGTGGACGTCGCACCGGGCGCTCGAGCGGCTGATCCTCACGTACGGCGACGCGATCACCTCCACGAGCGCCAATCGGCCAGGGGTTCCCCCCGCCACGTCCGCGCGCGAGATTCGAGAGCAGTGGGGCGACGCGATCGCGCGCGGGACTCTGCGCGTACTGGACGGCGGAACGCTCAAGCCATCGCCGCCGTCCACGGTGGTGGATTGCACGGGACGCGCGCCGCGAGTGATTCGCCCCGGCGCGATTCCCGCCGACCGCCTGCGTGAGATCGCGCCCCGGCTCATCGGAGACGCCTGACGATCATGAAACTCCTCTTCGTGTGCACCGGCAACACCTGCCGGAGCGCTCTTGCCGAGGCGATCGCGCGCAAGGTGGCGATCGAGCGCGGGCTCGTGGACATCGAGGTCGCGAGCGCCGGCACGAGCGCATGGGACGGCGCGTCCGCGTCCGACGGCGCCATGCTCGTGGGAATGGAGCGGCGGCTCGATCTCGGAAATCATCGATCGCAGCAGCTGTCGCGCGCGCTCGTCGACTCGTGCGATCTGATCTTCACCATGGGCCCGCACCATCTCGAGCGCGTTCAGGCGCTCGGCGCGGGGGACAAGGCGTATCTGCTCACCGCCTACCCGCGACACGGCACCGCCGGCCGCCCGATCAACGATCCCATGGGCGCGGAGCTCGACGTCTACCGCGCCACCGCCGACGAGCTCGAGTCGGAGATTCGCCGCGTGTTCGATCATCTCGCGGCGGCCAAGGTGCCCGGCGCGTCGTGATCGCGCGGCCGGGCCGGCTGGTGCTGCTCGGGCATCCGGTCGCGCACTCCATCTCGCCGCGCTTTCAGAACGCCGCGCTCCGCGCCGCGGGGATTCCGCTCCGCTACGAGGCCGTCGACGTCACCCCCGAGCACCTGGACGAGATGCTCGCCGAACTGGCACGCGAGAACGCCGCCGGCAACGTCACCATCCCGCACAAGGAGGCGATGGCGGCGCGCTGCACTCGCCTGAGCGAGCTCGCCGAGCGGTGCGGCGCGGTGAACACCTTCTGGCACGAAGACGGTGCGCTGGTGGGCGACAACACCGACGTGGGCGGACTCGACATGGTGGTGCGTGCGCTGATCGGCAGCGCGTCCGGTCGCGTCCGGATCGCGCTCGTCGGGGCTGGGGGCAGCGCGGCGGCGGTGCTGTGCGCGGCGGAAGGATGGCCGACGGCCCGCGTGCGCGTATACAATCGACACATGGCCCGTGCCGAGCAGCTCGTCGCCAGATTTCCCGAGATCGCGTCGACCGCGTCGTCGCTGGAGGATGCGTTGCACGGCGCGACGCTCGTGGTGAACGCCACGCCCATCGGCATGCGCGACGATGAGCACCCGGTGCCAATCGAGGCGCTGCCACCGGATGCCGCGGTCTTCGACCTGGTGTACCGGGCCCACGAGACCGCGTGGGTTCGCGCGGCGCGCGAGGCGGGACATCGCGCCGCCGACGGCGAAGGGATGCTCGTGGAGCAGGGGGCGCTCGCGTTCGAGCGCTGGTTCGGCGTGCCGCCCGACCGCAACGCGATGTGGAAGGCGATGCACTGAAGGCGCGCTGGCGCGTCGTGCAGCACGCAGCCACCGCGCTGCTCGACCTGCTCCTGCCGCGCGCGTGCGTGGTGTGTGGCCGAGCGCCGGGCGCGCGCGATCCGGGGCTGGTGTGCGGACGGTGCTGGCTCCGCGCCCAGGCGCTCCCATTGCCGCAATGCGATCGATGCGGGCATCCCATCGACGTGCTGCGCCGTCGCGCCGCGTGCGCCTGGTGCGAGCTCCTCCCGCCATACGTCCGCGCGGTGCGCTCGGCGTTCGCCATGCCTGGTGGTGCCGCCGAATCGGTGGTGCACGCACTCAAGTACCAGGGGTGGCGGGCAGTGGCACCCGCCATGGCGCGCCGCATGGGCTCGCTCCGCTTTCCGTCCGATGTGGAGCGTGAGCGCTCGGCGCTCGTCCCGGTGCCGCTGTCATCGTCACGGCTACGGGAGCGCGGCTACAATCAGAGCGCCGAGCTGGCGCGCGCGCTCGGTGCGCTGTGGGGGCTTCCGGTGCGTGATAATCTTCTGGAGCGCGTGCGTGCAACGAAGACGCAAACGCGGTTGACACCAGGGGAGCGCCATCGCAACGTTTCGGGTGCGTTCCGTGCACGCGCGGAGCGCGATGCGCTGCGTGGCCTTCATCTCGTGCTCGTGGACGACGTGGTGACGACGGCAGCGACCCTCAACGCGTGCGCCGCCGCGCTGCACGCCGGCGGTGCACGCATTCTCAGTTTTGTGACCTTCGGCCGGGCGCCGGCTCTTGGCGACCGGTGGTGAACCACGGGAGACTCAATGGCAATTCGCGTCGGCATCAATGGCTTCGGTCGCATCGGGCGACAGGTACTGCGCGCCGCCAAGCAGGCGGGGATCAAGGATCTGGATTTCGTGGCGGTGAACGATCTCACGGACACGAAGACCCTCGCGCACCTGTTCAAGTACGACTCGGTGCATCGCGAATACCGCGGCGAGGTGAAGGCCGGCGCCAACTCCATCACCGTGGACGGCGACGAGATCAAGATCCTCGCCGAGAAGGATCCGGCCAAGCTGCCGTGGGCCGACCTCAAGGTGGACATCGTGCTCGAGTCCACCGGCCGCTTCACGGACAAGGACAAGGCCGCGCTGCACATCGCCGGCGGCGCCAGGAAGGTGATCATCTCCGCGCCGGCGAAGGGCGAGGACATCACCATCGTCATGGGCGTCAACGACAAGAAGTACGACCCCAAGGCGCACCACATCATCTCGAACGCGTCGTGCACGACGAACTGCCTCGTGCCGATGGTGAAGGTGGTGCGCGACAACTTCGGGTTCGTGCGCGGCTCCATGGTCACGATCCACAGCTACACCAACGACCAGAGCGTGCTCGACATGCCGCACAAGGACCTGCGTCGTGCGCGCGCCGCGGCCATCTCCATGATTCCCACCACCACGGGCGCCGCCAAGGCCACGGCACTCGTGATTCCTGAGCTCAA
>JBJMNM010000521.1:0-2806 GCA_045804305.1 Gemmatimonadaceae bacterium
GCACCTGCGCGGCACGGTGAAGAAGGTTATCATCTCCGCTCCTGCGAAGAATGAGGACATCACCGTCGTGCTCGGCGTCAACGACTCCGCCTACGATCCGGCGAAGCACAACATCATCTCCAACGCCTCCTGCACCACCAACTGTCTTGCGCCGGTCGTGAAAGTCCTGCACGAGAAATTCAAAATTCTCAAAGGACAAATGACCACGATCCACAGCTACACCAACGACCAGAACATCCTCGACCTGCCGCACAAGGACCTGCGGCGCGCGCGGGCCGCGGCGGTGTCGATGATCCCCACCACGACGGGCGCCGCGAAGGCGACGTCGCTCGTCATCCCCGAGCTCAAGGGCAAGATCGACGGCATCGCGGTGCGCGTGCCCACGCCCGACGTCTCGTTCACCGATCTCGCGGTCGTCGTGGACAAGCCGGTCACGGTCGAGCAGATCAACGCCGCGTTCCGGACGGCGGCAGACGGCCCCCTCAAGGGGATCCTCAAGTACACCGAGGAGGAGCTGGTGTCGTCGGACTACATCGGCAACCCGCACTCCTGCATCCTCGACGCGAAGAGCACGAACGTGGTGGACGGGCTGCTCGTGAAGGTGTCGGGCTGGTACGACAACGAGTGGGGCTACGCCTCGCGCTGCGTCGATCTGCTGCGCTTCGTCGGCAAGCAGCTGTAACCGATGGCCAAGATGACGGTGCGCGACCTCACCGCGGATCAGCTCCGCGGCAGGCGCGCGCTCGTGCGCGTGGACTTCAACGTCCCGCTCGGCGAGCACGGACACGTGACCGACGACACGCGCATCCGCGCGGCGCTGCCCACGATCGAGCTGCTCCTCGATCGTGGTGCGCGTGTGGTGCTGCTCTCGCATCTCGGGCGACCGAAGGGAAAGCCCGAGCCCAAGTACTCGCTGGAGCCCGTGGCGCGGCGTCTCACGGAGCTGCTGCCGTCGCGCAAGGTGTATTTCGTCGAGAGCACGGACACCGACGAGGCGCTCAAGGCATCCACCAGACTGCATGACGGGCAGGTCCTGCTGCTCGAGAACACGCGCTTCCTCGGCGGCGAAGAGACGAACGACCAGCGTCTCGCGCGCGCGCTGTCGCAGCTCGGCGATCTCTTCGTCAACGACGCCTTCGGCGCGGCGCATCGCGCCCATGCGTCCACCGAGGGGATCGCGCGCCATCTCCACCCCGCCGTTGCCGGGCTGCTGATGGAGAAGGAGCTGGCCTACCTTCAGGGCGCGCTCGAGAACCCGAAGCGTCCCTTCGTTGCCGTCCTTGGCGGAGCAAAGATCTCGGGCAAGATAGACGTGATCGACGCGCTGCTGCCCAAGGTGGACGCGCTGCTCATCGGGGGCGCGATGGCGTGCACCTTCTACAAGGCGATGGGCCTCGAGACGGGGAAGTCACTCGTGGAGCCGGATCGCGTGAAGATGGCGCGCGAGCTGCTCGAGAAGGCGGGCACGGGCATCATCCTGCCGCATGACTGCGTGGTCGCGCCCGACATCGAGGACGGGGCGCGAGCGCACGCGGTGTCGAAGGATGGCATCCCGGCGAACGAGATGATGCTCGACATCGGACCGCGTACGGGCGAGTCGTACGGCCGCGCCATCGTGTCCGCGAAGACGGTGCTCTGGAACGGTCCGATGGGCGTGTTCGAGAAGCCGCCATTCGACAAGGGCACACGCGCGGTTGCCGAGGCGATGGCGAAGGCGACGCAGCAGGGAGCCACGACGATCGTGGGCGGCGGCGACTCGGCGGCGGCGGTGGAGCAGCTCGGGCTCGCATCGAAGATGAGCCATGTTTCCACGGGCGGCGGCGCGTCGCTGGAGTTCCTGGAAGGGAAGCCGCTGCCGGGCGTGGTCGCGCTCACCGACAAGTAGGTGGAAGCGCACCGGCGGCCGGTGTTGGCGGCGAACTGGAAGATGAATCTCGGACCGACGCAGGCGTCGGTATTCATCGACGTCTTTCTTGCGCGACATCCCCCGCGCGACGATCGCACGGTGATCCTCTTTCCACCGGCATTGAGCTTCGCCGCCGTGCGCGCCGGCACCCGGTCCCGCCCGGACATCCGGCTCGGCGTGCAGAACGTGTACACCGAGGAGAAGGGTGCGTTCACCGGCGAGATCTCCGCCGCGATGGCCGCTGACGCGGGCGCGTCGTTCGTGCTCGTCGGACACTCTGAGCGTCGCCACCTGTTCGGCGAGACGGATGCCCAGGCGGCGCAGAAGTGCGCGCGCGTGGTGCAGCACGGTCTCACGCCCGTGCTCTGCGTGGGCGAGCTGATCGAGCAGCGCGAGCATGGCGAGATGGAGGCGGTGGTGCTGCATCAGCTCCGGGCCGGCGTGTCGATGCTTTCGCACGAAGCCATTCGCTCGATGATCGTCGCCTACGAGCCCGTCTGGGCGATCGGTACGGGGCGGACGGCGACGCCGGCGGATGCGACGGCCGTGCATCGCGTGCTGCGCCTCGCGCTCGCCGAGCTCGTCGGCGCCGGCGCCACCGAGATTCCGCTTCTGTATGGCGGCAGCGTGAACGTAGGCAACGCTGAGGCCCTGCTGGCTGCGGATGAGGTGGACGGGCTGCTCGTCGGCGGAGCAGGCCTGGAGGCGGAGGGGTGGGCGAGAATCTGTGTCGGCGGTGAACGGTGAACGGTAGGATGTCATTCTGAGCGTCAGCGAAGGACTGGCACGTGCAGGTCGTTCGGCTTTTCGCTGCGCTCGTCATGATGCCAAGGGCTCGGGCTGAGTCGAGTACGCAGTCCACCGGCATGGGGTATCCTCCGCCAGTCGAGCGCGCGCCGC
>JBJMNM010000522.1:0-11317 GCA_045804305.1 Gemmatimonadaceae bacterium
CCTTTCTTGGCCGAGATGAGGCGGATGACTTCCTCGCTCAGGCCAGGCGGAATCGTGTCCGTCTCGACGTCGGTGACGAAGCCGTACTGATACTCCCGATTGACGAGTGACTCGATGGACGAACTCATGACTGCTGCGCTCCCGACTGTTTTGGGGTTCGCCGCACCAACCGCATCCCGCGGAGGGGCGTTCCGCCGCACGGGAGAGTCACGCGCGCTCGAACGCTTGGCGATACATGACTAAAGTAGTCGGTATTGCGACCAGAGTCAACGCGACGTCGAACAGCCTAACACCAAGAGTCGCATCGTCTTACCTGATTTCTCCCACGCGGGCGCGCCGCCCGAGACTGGCAGGCGAACCCGACGGGCCGCATCTTGGGCCGGAGCCGGAGGTGTACCGATGGTCCCGAAGCCGACGTCGAGAGCGGCAGGCCAGCATTACGGGTGGGGAGACGGGTGCGAAGGCTGGCACCTCGTCCGCTCGCAGAACCTGAGCGTGATCGAGGAGCGCATGCCCGCCGGCACTCGCGAGGTGCGCCACTGGCACGCCCGGTCCCGACAGTTCTTCTACGTCCTCACGGGCACCCTCACGGTCGAGGTCGAAGGCGAGACGCACCGCATCGCGGCGCGCGCGGGGATCGAGCTGCCGCCCGGCACGGCCCATCAGGCGATGAACGAGACACAGGCCGACGTGGAGTTTCTCGTGATCTCCGAGCCGCCCAGCCATGGAGACCGTCACGGAGTGGACCCCTCGGCGTAGCCGGCCGGCGCACGTCACGCCACATTGCGCGCACGTTCCCGTGCGACCGAGCCTCCTGAGCGTCCCCCCGCCCGCCTTGTCCGAGCTGCCCACCCATTCCGCCAACCGGTACGTCCAGCCACTCCGGGAGGGAGGCTCCCTCCCCGCGGTCGTCGACACCGACGAGGGCGGACTCTTCGTCGTGAAGTTTCGCGGTGCGGGGCAGGGCACCAAGGTGCTGGTCGCGGAGCTCATCGTCGGCGGGCTGGCGATGCGGCTCGGCCTGCCGACGCCCGAGCTCGCGCTCGTGGACGTGTCATCACGCTTCGGGCGCAGCGAGCCCGATCCCGAGATTCAGGAGCTGCTGCGCAGAAGCCATGGCACGAACGTCGGGCTCCGCTACCTGTCCGGCGCGTTCAACTTCGACCTGTCGGCGGCTGGCGATCTGGTGACGCCCGAGCTGGCCGCGCGGATCGTGTGGCTCGATGCCTTCACCACGAATCCGGACCGCACGGCGCGAAATCCAAACCTGCTCGTGTGGGAGCGCGCCCTCTGGCTCATCGATCATGGTGCCGCGCTGTACGCCCACCACGACTGGGATTCGGTCGACGACGCGCGAACCCAGGCCGGATTTCCTCTCATCCGCTCGCACGTGCTGCTCGCGCGCAGTGGCGACATCGCCGCCGCGGACCGCCGCAGCGTGGCGATCCTCTCGCGCGACGTGATTCACGACGTGGTCTCGGCGGTTCCCGATTCGCTGCTGGTGGACGCGGCCTCCGGTGCGACCGACTTCGCGAGCGCCGCCGAGGCTCGGGCGCGCTACGAGCGATATCTCGTCACCCGGCTCGAGGGAGCGCGCCCATTCGTCGCCGAGGCGGTCGCGGCGCAGGAGCAGGTGCGCCTCGAGCCGGCGCTGCACCTGAAGGCGCGGCGATGAGTGCGGTGGCGCAGGTGGACTACGATTTCGCCGTGCTGCGCGTGGTGCCGCGCGTGCACCTGGGCGCGTTCGTCAACGTCGGGGTGGTGCTCCATGCGCGGACCGCCGAGTTTCTCGCGCTGCGCGTGCTCACCGATCCGGCGGCGCTGCGGGCTCGGTTGCCCGGAGTGGACGTCGAGCTTCTCACCCGATACCTGCGCTCGCAGGAGGCGATCTGTGCCGGCGACCCCGCTGCGGGCCCGGTTGCGTTGGCCCCGCCATCGGAGCGATTCCACTGGCTCACGGCACCGAGGTCCGACGTGCTCCAGAGCTCTCCGGTGCACGAGGGGGTCTGCGCGGACCCGCGCGTCGAGTTGGAGGAGCTGTTCCGCGCCTATGTCACCAGTGACGGGACGGCCGAAACCCAGTAGTTTTCCATCGACCCTCCAATCCGCCTCCAGGAGCCAGCGCAGATGAACGAGGCCCAGCTCAAAGCCCTGCTCAGAAAGACCCAGGCCGCCGCCGCCGCGGCCAAGCCAAAGAAGAATCGCACCTACGATGCGACGCTCGACGCAACCCGCCCGCCCAAGACCGAAGAGGGCGAAGCGGCCGATGCCGATGCGGCGGACCTGTTCGCGCAGATGAAGAAGCGCGAGTTCTAGCGATTTGCGATGTCGCGCGCATTCGTCAACGAGGACGCCGGCGGCAGCGCGCCGCGCCGCGGCTATGGGTTGCCCCCTCGCGACGATCCCGCGTTCGATGCCGCTGCCGCGGAAGCGCTGCTCGAGGCGGCGCGCGCCGGCGAGACGGAGAGCGCCGAACTGGCCACCGGCTACTACTGGGGCGAGCCGCGACTGCGTGCGTACGTGCAGCAGATCCTCGCTCGGGCTCGCGCCAGCGGCGACGATCGGCTCGAGCAGCTCGCCGAGCGCTACCTGAGGTGAGGACCCCGTCGCGCCCTGCCCGGCAGTCCGGTGGCGTTCGCGATGGCGTGGGCGGGATGCCGATGGCGACGTTGGAGTCGGCCGACGGTGCTTCCGCCGACATCTACCTGCACGGCGCGCACGTCACGTCGTGGCGGCCGGCGCCCGACGGCGAGGAGCGCCTGTTCCTCAGCGCTCGTTCAGAGTTCAACGACCGCGCGGCGATACGCGGCGGCATTCCGGTGATCTTTCCGCAGTTCGCCACGGAAGGGCCGCTGCCACGTCATGGCTTCGCGCGCACGAGCCTCTGGTCCCTCGATTCCCTCGAGCAGCGCGACGAAGGCGACGCCGTCGCGACGTTCACGCTCACCGACTCGCCGGCCACGCACGCCACCTGGGCCGCCGAGTTCGGTCTCACGCTCACCGTTCGTGTCGCGGGCGCGCGCCTCGAGGTCATGCTCGGCGTGGAGAACACGGGTTCGTCGCCGTTCAGCTTTGCGGCGGCGCTGCACACCTATCTGCGCGTGCGCGACGCCGAACGCGCCGAGGTGGTGGGTCTGCACGGTGCACGCTACCGCGAGTCGTCCGCGCCCACGCTCCTGCACATCGATGACGACCGCGTGGTACGGGCGGCGGGGCCAGTCGATCGCGTGTACGTGAACGCGCCACGATCGGTGATGCTCCGCGAGCCCGAGCGCAGTCTGAACGTGGAGATGATGGATTTCACCGACATGGTGCTCTGGAATCCGGGAGCCGAGGCGGCACGCAGGCTCGCGGACATGGAGCCGCATGGCGAGCGCGAGATGATGTGCATCGAGGCCGCCGTGGTGCAGCGGCCGATCGCGCTCGCATCCGGCGGTCGATGGAGTGGAAGGCAGACGCTCGATGCCGCGCCGCTCACGCTCCCGCCGGGCGAGGGGCTCGCACGATGAGTGCCGGCGACGACGTGCCGAGCGCCGCGTCCACGGGTCGCGAGGGGCTGGCGGCGCAGCTGCGCGAGCTGGAGGCTTTCGTGGCCAGGTCGGATGCGGCCGGCGAGCCGCTGCCCCCCGAAGCCATGGAGATGATGGCGCGACTCCGCGAGATCGTGAAGGCGCTCGATGGCCTCACCTCGAGCCTTGGCGACGCGTGACGCCCACTTCGACCGTGCGCGCCGCCTGGTGACGCCACCGTTCGTCGTTCGAGAAGTGCACGACGCCGGCGGCGTCGCCGAGGTGCGACGCCTCGTGCTGGCGCACGCCGAAGCGCGCGCCGCCACGCCAGGCGTGGAGTACATGCGCGCCGACGCCGCGGGATTGCCGGGCCCCTACGTTCCCCCGCGCGGCGGCCTCTGGCTCGCGACCTCTGACGACACCGACGACACCGGAATCGGCTGCGTGGCGCTGCGCCCGCTCGACGACCAGGCCGCCGAAGTGAAGCGGATGTTCGTGGACGCGGCGTGGCGAGGGCGTGGTGTGGGCCGCGCACTGCTCGAGGCGCTGCTCGCCGGCGCCAGGGCGCGAGGCTATGAGACGCTCCGTCTCGGGACCCTCCGCGACATGACGGCCGCACAGTCGCTGTACCACTCGCTGGGCTTCGCGCCGATCGCCAGGTACCGGCCCGACGAGCTGATCGAGACCACCTTCTACGAGCTCCCACTCACGTGATCCAAGCCATGTTCCGCCGCGCCAGCGCCGGCCTCGCGGTTGCCGCGCATCTCGGCGCGCAGGAGAACGACCCGCGCGCCGTACAGCCCGAGCGTCCGACGGTCGCCACCCATGCGCACACCGTCGCGCCGGGCTATATGGAGCTGGAAGCCGGCGTGCAGGGCGACCGCCTCGACCGCGACTCGCGAGCGTACGGCGCGCCGCTGGTGTGGAAGGTGGGGCTCGCGTCACACGTGCAGCTCAACGTCACTACCCCTGCCGTGTTCTCGGCGCCGGCGCGCTCCTCCGGTGCCGGCGACGTGAGCGTCGGGCTGAAGTGGCGACTGCTCGACCGACACGCTGTGCTCGGCGACTTCGCGCTGTTGCCTTCGGTGAAGCTCGCGACCGGATCGGTGGCGCGCGGCACCGGAAGTGGCACCACCGACGTGGGGATCATGGCTATCTCGAGCTACACGTTCGGCCCGGTGGCCATGGACCTCAATGCCGGATACACACGCGTTGGAAGCGCCAACGGCGCGACGGCGTCGGATGCTGCGCTCTGGACGGCGTCGTTCGGCTTTCCGGTTGCGGGACGATTGAGCTGGGTCGCGGAAGCATTCGGCTCGCCGACAATCGATGGAACGGATACGCGTTCCACCGTGGCGGTGCTCACCGGGCCCACGTTTCTCGTGAGCACCGCGCTCAACCTCGACCTGGGGGTGATCACCCCGGTACGCGGCGACATGCCGAACGCGATCTATGCCGGATTCGTCTGGAACCTCGGCAGATTCCCCTTCGTCAGCGGCTCGGCCGCTCGCTACTCGAGATGATGCTCTGATGCGAAGGTGTTGGGGAGATCGGGACTCAGTCCGCCAAGGCTGACGTCGGCTTCGCCGACCGGATCCTTGCTGCGAAGGTCGTCGGTTTGCTCGCGCTCGTCGGCGGCCCACTTCGCGCCGGCGAAGTCACGGCCCTCGATGCGCTCCTCTTTCGGATCCTGAACGTCGTCGGACTCCTGCTCGTGCTCGCTCATGGCTCTCCTGGATGATGCGTGTGCCGGTGACTCGAGTGACCGAGCATGAGCCGTACCGCGCCATGCGCCGTGGCCTCCAGTCACGGTGCGCCGCTCAGTCCGCGGCGAGCTCGCGGATGGCGTCGCGCAGCAGTGAAGCGGCGAGCGCGACTTTGTATCCGTTCTTCGCCAGCGGCGTGGCATCCAGCAGTGCCCGCTCGGCCAATCCAGCAATCGTCTCCTCGTCCAGCCCGCCGGATGTCACCTCTTCCTCGACCGACGTGTAGACGCGGTACGGGCGCGGCGACACGCCGCCGAGCACGAGGCGCACGTCGCCATCGGCGCGACGCACTGCCGCGAGGCTGACGAGCGCGAAGTCCCACGCTTCGCGCTGCATGAGCTTCACGTAGCGCTGCATGCCACCGGCGGCGGACGCGGGGAGCCGGACGCCGATCACCAGCTCCCCATCCACGAGGACCGTCTCGCGCTCCATGCGCGCGCGCGGAAGCACGAAGAATTCTTCCGCCGGGACTTCCCATCGTCCGCGCGGCCCCGCGATCTCGATCGCCGCATCGAGCGCGACGAGTGCCACGGCCGGGTCGGAGGGATGCACGATGTAGCACGGTCCACCCTCGAGAATCGCGAGGTACTGATTCTCGCCATCCCGTGCCGGACACGTGGTGCCGCCGTTCTTGAGACACGGGATGTTGCGCCGGAAATACCAGCACCGCGGACGCTGGCAGAGATTCCCGCCGAGCGTGGCCATGGAGCGAATGGCCGGCGTGCCGACCTGCTCGCACGCGAGCGCGAGTGCCGCGTACCGGCTCCGAACCAGCGGATGTTCGGCCACGTCGGCCAGGCGCTCGGCGGCGCCGATTCGCAAATCGCCCGCACCCGTCTCGCTCACGCCAAGAGAGTCGGTGATCGCGCGGACGTCCACCACCGCCACGGGCCTGGCGAGGTGCTCCTCGATCGTGACGAGCAGGTCCGTCCCACCACCGATCGCGACGTGCCCCGGCGTGCTCAGACGTGTGAGCGCGTCGCCGAGCGCGGTTTCCATGTGGTAGGCGAAGGTGGCCAGTGTCGCGCTCCGGGCGGTGGAAGATGTCGTCAGGTTAGCCGGTTTGATCGGTTGTGGCCAGCTACGTCTGACCACGGTTCTCCATCGTTCGCCTGGGCCTGGCTCGTGGCCTCCCTCAATCACGGCGCGCGATGTGCCGGAACGAGCTATACCACGGACGGATTCATCACGCATGAGCGAATTGATGGATCAGACGAGCTCGCGCGACCGTTATCTGGGCGCGCCGGAGTTCCAGGACATGCTTGCCACGGCCGAGCAGAACGCCGACCTCTGGGCGGCCGTCTGGCGCCGCTCCGTGGTGCCGGAGGAATATCGGCGCCGCGTGGCGGCGCTCGGCGGCGCGTGGCACCTGCTCGTGCTGAGCGAGGATTGGTGCGGCGACGCGGTGAACACGGTGCCGGTGGTGGCCAAGCTCGCCGAGCTCTCGCCCAATCTGGATCTGCGCGTTCTTGCCCGCGACGAGAATCCCGATCTCATGGACGCGCACCTCACCGGAACTTCCCGGTCCATTCCCGTCGTCATCGCGCTCGACGCGGAGTTTCGCGAGCAGGGCTGGTGGGGTCCTCGTCCCGCCGAGCTTCAGGCGTGGGCCCTCGGGCCTGGCCGCTCGCTCGACAAGGACGAGCGGTACAAGCAGGTGCGCGCCTGGTATGCGCGGGACCGCGGTCTCACGACGCTCGAGGAGGTGGTGTCGATGCTGGAGCGCGCAGCGGGGAAGGGGAGGAGTAGTTGACTGATTGCCTGGAGAACTGACGGACTCGCAACCAAGAACGTCGTTCTCTGTTCCCAGTTGGTCAGTTATCCAGGACCCGAGTCAACTACAACGACTCAACGTGCCCCGCGCTCGCTCCCGATCGCGTGGAAGCGCACATCCGTCGGCGGCTTGTACGTGGTCTTGTGCACGTAGTACGCGCTCGCCGCGCTGGCGACGGCCAGCAGGCAGATGAACGCCGCCACGCCCCAGCCCCCTTTCCTGAAGGGGATGTGCCTGCCGGCGTACGGATTCGTGGTGTGCGGATCGTGCATCGAAGTCTCCATTCGGGTGGCGGCTCGCCCGAAAGGTAAGGACCCTTCCGCGGCAACGACAGCGCTACCGGTTCGGATTCTGCAACGGCTCTGCACCAGTTTCGGCACCTCCACTTCCACGCCGAACCGAGACGCTCATGCCCGCCGCCACTCGCACCAATAGAGCTCCCCAGACGTCCGATCGTACCCGGCTGCGGCCCGAGCCCGGCGAGATTCCGCGCCGACCATTCGGCAGCACCGGCGAAACGGTCTCGGCGCTCGGGATGGGCGGATTTCACCTCGGGCTCGTCGGGACGGAGCGCGAGGCCACGTCGCTCGTCCACAAGGCGATCGATGCTGGCATCACGTTCATGGACAATGCGTGGGAGTATCATGACGGCGTGAGTGAGCGCCGCATGGGCAAGGCGCTCGCGAACGGCTGGCGGCAGCGCGTGTTCCTGATGACAAAGGTGTGCACGCACGGCCGAGATGCGAAGGTCGCGCTGCGCCAGCTCGAGGAATCGCTGCGCCGGCTCAAGACCGACCATCTCGATCTCTGGCAGATTCACGAGGTCGCCTACGCGGGCGATCCGGAGCGCCACTTCATGAAGGGCGGTGTGGTCGAGGCGCTCGACAAGGCCAAGCAGAAGGGGCTCGTGCGCTTCGTCGGCTTCACCGGGCACAAGGATCCCGCCCTGCATCTGCAGATGCTGTCGCACGGGTACCCGTTCGACTCCTGTCAGATGCCGCTCAACTGCTTCGACGCGACCTTCCGCAGCTTCGAGCAGCAGGTGCTGCCGGAGGTGCAGCGACAGGGGATTGCCGCGATCGGGATGAAGACCTTCGGCGGCGAGGGCGACCCGGTGAAGAAGCGGGTGGTGCCGGCCGACGAGGCGCTCCGCTACGCCATGAGCCTTCCCGTCGCCGTCACGGTCACGGGCATCGACTCCGTCAGAGTGTTGCGGCAGGACCTCACCGTGGGACGCGGCTTCCGCCCGATGGGACCACTCGAGCTGGAGCAGATTCGTGCGCGCTATGCGCCGCAGGCGGTGGACGGCCGGTTCGAGCTGTACAAGACCACCGCGAAGCACGAGGCCGACGTGGGCAGGAAGCAGCACGGATTCCCGCCGCAGTCGGAGCTGGGCGGATAGTCGGAAGACTTGGTAAGGCGCGGCGCCTCAACGCGTTCCGCGGTCCGCCACCTCGCCCCCGACAATGCACGGACAGCTTTCGGATGGCGCGCGTCGTCCCTGAGCCGCATCCTTCGGACGTTTCGAGTTGTCTGATAGCTGACGTCCCCACTCCCGTGCAATCTCCCCTGATCGACCAGCTGACCGCGGCCCTTGGCCCGGGCTATTCCATCGAGCGCGAGCTCGGTGGCGGCGGCATGTCCCGCGTGTTCGTGGCGTTCGACGCGGACCTCGAGCGGCGCGTCGCGGTCAAGGTGCTGCCCGAGCACCTCGCCGCGTCGGTGTCGGTGGACCGCTTCAGACGGGAGATTCTCCTCTCCGCCGGGCTCCAGCATCCGCACATCGTGGGCGTGTTGAGCGCGGGCGTGTTCGCGGGCCTTCCGTATTTCGTGATGCCGTACGTGGAGGGCGAAAGCCTGGGCACGCGGCTCGAGTCGCGCGGTGCGCTGTCAGTGCGCCAGACGGTCTCCATCCTGAAGGACGTGTCGCGCGCGCTGGCGTACGCGCACGAGCGGGGCGTCGTGCATCGCGACATCAAGCCGCACAATATCCTGCTGGCGGCCGGCGCCGCGACCGTCACCGACTTCGGCGTGGCCAAGGCGCTCAGCTCGGCGCGGCGCTCGGGTGGTGATCGGGGCGGCACGCTCACCAGCGCGGGGACGTCGCTCGGGACGCCGTTGTACATGGCGCCGGAGCAGGCGGCCGCCGATCCCGACATCGATCACCGCGCCGACATCTACGCGCTCGGCGTGACCGCGTACGAGATGCTCGCCGGCAAGCCGCCCTTCGCCGGCCTGCCGCCGCGCGCGCTGCTCGCGGCGCGCATGTCCGAAGATCCGCCGCGCATCGACGTCGTGCGCCCCGAGGTTCCACGTGGGCTCGCCGATCTCGTCATGCGCTGTCTCGCGCGCGATCCGGCCGATCGGCCACAGACCGCCGACGAGTTGCTCTCCTCGCTCGATGATCCGGGCGTGGTGAGCGGCGCGTTCACCGTGGCGCCGCCGCGCGCCAGCGGCTGGCGGCAGCTCAAGGACTGGCGTCTCATCGCGGCCGCGGTGATCGCGCTCCTCGGCTTCGGAAGTGCCACGGCGTCGCTCCGGCGTCCCTTGCTGTCGTCGGCCGCGCCCGCTGCGGCGACGGCGCCGTCGGCGACGTCGATCGTGGTCCTCCCCCTCGTGAGCATCGGCACGGACTCGGGCAACGCCTACCTCGCGGATGGCATCACGAACGAGCTGGCGACCGCTCTTGCCCGTGTGCCCGGCGTGCGCGTCGTGTCGCCGTCCCGCGCGGCCTCGATGCTCGCGTCGGGGAAGTCGCCCGCCGAAGTCGGCAAGGCCCTGAACGTGTCGCAGCAGCTCGAGGGCACGGTGCAACGGCAGGGGAAGCGACTCCGCGTCACGGCCCGGCTCGTCGGCGTGAACGACGGCGTGATGCACTGGTCCGACATGTACGAGCGGAACGTGACTGACCTGCTCACCGTGCAGCAGGAGCTGGCGCAGGTCATCACCGGCGCGGTGGGTACCGTCATTGGCGGAGAGTCCAGCCAACCGGTGCCAGTCGTGGGGACGCCCGCGGGCGCGGAGAACAGCGTCGCGTACGATCGCTACCTGCGCGGACGCTTCCAGCTCGCCCGCCGCGGCGCGGCGTCGCTGCGCAAGGCGATCGGCTACTTCGAGGAGGCGATCGCGAAGGACCCGAATCTGGCCGCGGCGTACAGCGGTCTGGCTGACGCGCAGGGGCTCCTCCCGCTCTACGCCGACGTGCCCGCCGAACCGGCCCTCGCTTCGGCGCTGCGCAGCGCCGACAAGGCGATCATGCTCGACAGCACGCTCGCCGAAGCCTGGGCGTCGCGCGGGGTGCTGCACGGCCGCACCTGGCGGTGGTCGGAAGCCGAGCGCGACTTCCGCCGCGCCATCGCGCTCAACGGCTCCTACTCACCGGCGCATCAATGGCTTGGCGAGCTGCTGCTGGTGCTCGGCCGCACGTCGGAAGCCACGCAGCGGCTCGAGCGCGCGGCGCAGCTGGATCCTGCGTCGCCGGTAGTCGTCGGCTCGCTCGCCCTCGCGCTCGGTCTCTCGGGCCGCACGGCGGAAAGCATCGCGGCCGCCGAGCGCGCGGTCTCCTACGACTCGACGCTGCTGGTGACGCGCTTCATGCTCGGCGCGGCCCGGCTGTACGCTCGGCAGCCGGCCAATGCTGTGCCGTCGCTGGAGGCCGCGGTGGAGATCGATCCGACGTCGCGCACCGCCCTCGGCCTGCTTGGCTACGCGTACGGCATGGCGGGTGACACCGTGGCCGCACGACGCACCCGCGCGCGCATCGAGTCGATGCCGGCTGCGCCGGGCACCGATGTGGCACTGGCGCGCATCGCGCTTTCGGTGGGCGACACGGCCCAGGCGCTCGACCGCCTCGAGCGCGCCGCGCGCGCGCGCGACCCGTTCTTCGCCACCGAGTCGGCAACGTCGCCGGTGTTCGACGCGCTGAGGACGAGCCCGAGATACGCGGCGTTGCTGCGGTCGGTGGGGCTGACGCCGTTCAGGACCGTTGCGATGCGGTAAGCCCCGACGATCGCGCTTACCACGCAATCCCGTAATCCTCCCCATGATTGCTCGACCCGCCCCACATCGTGCGATGCATTCGGTCGAACAGGATGGCGTTGATCGGCCCCGACGTGCGCTCCTCGAGCTCCAGCGTATAGCCCATGCGGCGCAGTGCTTCGCGCGTCGACTCCGGCATTGACGTCGCCACGAGCATGCGACCAGGGCGCGACTCGTGCGCGCCGAACGACGAGCGCATCTGATAGGTGTTGATGTTCGGCGCCTCCGTC
>JBJMNM010000523.1:0-12639 GCA_045804305.1 Gemmatimonadaceae bacterium
CGGCTCCGTCGGCGAGCCGATCAATCCGGAGGCGTGGATGTGGTATCGCGAGCACATCGGCGGCAATCGCTGCCCGATCGTCGATACCTGGTGGCAGACGGAGACGGGGGCCATCGCGATCTCCCCGCTCCCCGGGATCACCGCCACCAAGCCGGGCAGTGCCACCGTGCCACTCCCCGGCTACACGTGCGCCCTGCTCGACGCGAAGGGGAACGAGATGGAGGTGGGCGGCGGGCTCCTCGCGATCACCAGGCCTTGGCCCTCGATGCTTCGCACCATCTGGGGCGACGACAAGCGATACGTCGAGACGTACTTCACCAAGTGGCCTGGCCGGCCCGATCTCTATTTCCCCGGCGATGGCGCCAAGCGCGACGACGACGGCTACTTCTGGATCCTCGGCCGCGTGGACGACGTGCTCAACGTCGCGGGCCACCGCATCGGGACCATGGAAGTGGAGAGTGCGCTCGTGGAGCACCCCGCGGTGGCCGAGGCGGCCGTCGTGGGCAAGTCGCATGAGCTCAAGGGTCAGGCGATCGCCGCGTTCGTCACGCTGCGCGAGGGCTTCAGGTCGTCGCCCGCCCTGCGCGACGAGCTGCGCGACTTCGTGGGCGAGAAGATCGGCGCCATCGCCAAGCCCGACGACGTGCTGTTCAGCGCCGATCTGCCGAAGACGCGCTCCGGCAAGATCATGCGTCGCCTGCTGCGCGACATCGCCGAGGGCCGCGCGCTCGGCGACACGACCACGCTGGCCGATCCGAACGTGGTCAACTCGCTCAAGGAGATGTACGAAGCGCAGGAGAGCTGACGGCCGTTGACGGGCGGGCGCGGACGGGGTAAGCTGCTCAATCCCGAGGCTTCTACTCGGGATTAAACCCGCTTCCCTGACCGCTCCATGTCCGTCCGCCGACTCCTCCTGACAGGAGGGCTCCAACTCCTTGCCGCTACGCCGCTTGCGGCGCAACAGACCGACTCGCTCAAGCCCGACGCGCGCAGGATCGAAGGTGTCCGCGTCGTCGCGCCCGTGACCCCGAGGGCGAGCTACTCGGCAACGCACTCTCGCTCCGCGACCCGCACCGACACGCCGCTTCGCGACACGCCGCAGTCGGCCACCGTGCTCACGCGCGCCCTGATCGCCGACCAGGCGATGCAGAACATGGGCGACGTCGTGCGCTACGTCCCGGGCATCACGATGGGTCTCGGCGAGGGACATCGCGATCAGCCGACCATCCGCGGGAACAGCTCCACGGCGGATTTCTTCGTGAATGGCATTCGTGACGACGCGCAATACCTGCGCGATGTCTACAACGTCGAGCGGGTGGAGGCGATCATGGGCGCCAACGCGCTCGCCTTCGGACGCGGCGGCGGCGGCGGAGTGCTCAACCGCGTGAGCAAGCAGGCGGGGTTCGCCCCGGCCGGCGCGATCACCGTGGAAGGCGGGTCGTTCGGCCATGCCCGCGAGACGATCGACCTCAACGCGCCCCTTGGCGCGCACGTGGCCACGCGCCTCAACGGCATGCTGGAGCGGTCGGGAAGCCATCGCGACCACACGGTGCTGCGTCGTGAAGCGGTCAATCCAACGGCCACGATCCTGGCCGGCGCGAGCACGATCGTGCGAGTGGACTACGAGCGGTTTCACGACGAGCGCACGGTCGACCGCGGGATCCCCTCGCAGCAGGGAACGCCGTTCGCGACCGATCACGCAACCTTCTTCGGTGACCCGGACGTGAGCCGCGCGCATGCGCGCGTGGATGCCGCCGGCGTCACGCTCGAGCGGCAGTTCGGCCCGGTCCAGCTCCGCAACGCGACGCGCGGCGTTCGCTACGACAAGTTCTATCAGAACGTCTACGCCGGCAGCGCGGTCAACGCGGCCAGCGGGCGGCTCGACCTGGCCGCGTACAACAACGCCACACGCCGCGCGAACCTGTTCAATCAGACCGACCTCACCACGACGGTCAGCACGGGCGCGCTGACGCACACCCTGCTCCTCGGCGGCGAGCTGTCGCGCCAGGGCACCGACAATTTTCGCCAGACCGGATACTTCAACGGCGGCACGTCGGCCGCATTCCCGGTGTCGGGGGATGCGCCCACACAGGCGACCGACGTGACCTTCCGTCAGAGCGCGACGGATGCGGACAACCACGTGCGCCTGGACGTCGGCGCCGGGTACGTGCAGGACCAGATCGCCCTGGGCTCGCGATGGCAAGCCATCGCCGGACTTCGCGTCGACCGCTTCGATCTTCGCTTCCACAACAACCGCACGGGCGATGATCTCGCACGCGCCGACCGGCTCACCTCCCCGCGCGGTGGCCTGATCTTCAAGCCCGCCGAGCAGGCATCGCTCTACGCCTCGTACAGCGTGTCCCACCTGCCCAGCTCGGGCGACCAGTTCTCGTCACTCACCGCCACCACGCAGACCCTCGAGCCCGAGCGCTTCACGAACCGCGAGCTCGGCGCCAAGTGGGACGTCACGCCGGCGCTGTCGCTCACCGGTGCCGTGTTCCGGCTCGATCGCACGAACAGCACGGCCCACGACCCCGCCAACCCGTCGGTCCTCGTGCAGACCGGTGCGCAGCGCACCACCGGCTATGAGCTCGGTGTCAGCGGCGACGTGAGCGCCGCGTGGCAGGTTGCCGGCGGCTTCGCGTCCCAGCGCGCGGTGTTGTCGAGCGCCACCACCGCCGGTCCCGCCGGCGCGACCACACCGCTCGTGCCGCATCACACCGCGTCGTTGTGGAATCGGGTGCAGCTCGCGTCGTCGGTGGGCGTCGGGCTGGGACTCGTCCATCAGAGCCGCATGTACGCCGCCATCGACAACAGCGTGACCATCCCGGCGTTCACCCGCGCGGACGGCGCGGTATTTCTCGGCCTCACGCGCAATGCGCGGCTGCAGCTGAACGTCGAGAATCTGTTCGACACCGGCTACTACGCCACGGCGCAGGGGAACAACAACATCATGCCGGGCGCGCCGCGCACGCTGCGGGTGTCCGTGACGGCGTCGCAGTGATTGATCCGTTGTCGTCGTGAGCGCAGCGAAGGACTGGCACGTGCAGGTCGTTCGGCTTTTCGCTGCGCTCGTCATGATGCCAAGGGCTCGGGCTGAGTCGAGTACGCAGTCCACCGGCATGGGGTATCCTCCGCCAGTCGAGCGCGCGCCGCCCCAGTCGTCTGTCGCGAGTCGGTCAGGCGAACGCAGTCTCCAGTCGAGTCGCGTTGATGCGACTCGACTCATGACTCGCGACCGCGTTACTGAGGACAGACCACTGGAGTGTCCGAGTGCGGATTCGCCGCATCCGGTCCCGCTCCCGGTGGACTCCCTACTCGACTCACTCGACTCGGCCGTTCCGTCCTGCTGTCCTGCACGTGCAGCTCCTTCGCCGACGCTCAGGACGACAAGTCCCTCCCCGTTCGCGGGCAGTTGACTCCGACCCGTAACTCCCGCCATATTTGGGAGTTACCCGCCCAGACGTTCCCCACAATCCGCGCCCGGCATGTTCACGTTTCTCCTCGTCCTCCTCGTCATCGACAGCTTCGTGCTGATCGCCGCCATCCTGCTCCAGAGCGGGAAGGGCAATGGGCTCGCGGCGAGCTTTGGGGGCGTGAGCAGCTCGGCTGATTCACTGCTCGGGACGCGACAGGCGGGCAACCTCCTCACGAAGGCAAGCTGGTGGGGCGGGGCGATCTTCCTGTTCCTCTCGTACGTGCTCTCGCTCGGCTCCACGCAGCAGCGCGCGCCCAAGTCCGCACTCGACGACGCGTTCCGTCAGGCCCCCGCGCCGGCGACCGCGCCGGCTCCGACGCCGGGCGCCACCAACGCGATCCCGCTCACGCCGGCTACGCCGACCCCCGCGCCGGCGACGCCCGCGCCCACGAAGACGCCGTAATCGCGGTGACATCGCTCGTCGAGACCGCAGGGTTCCTCCTCCTCGAGGACGGAACCCTGTTTCGCGGTGTATTGCACGGCACGCTCGCGCCGACCGTGGCCGAGGTGGTCTTCACCACCAACATGAGTGGGTACCAGGAGGTCTTCACCGATCCCTCCTACCGCGGGCAGATCGTCGTGATGACGGCGCCCATGCTCGGCAACTACGGCGTGAACCCCGCGGATCCCGAATCGGTTGCACCGCAGGTGGCTGGCGTCGTGTGTCGAGAGCTGTCGCGCGCGTACTCGAACTGGCGCGCGGAGGGCGGGCTCGAGGAGTACCTCACGACCGCGCAAATCCCGGTGCTCGAAGGCGTTGACACTCGGCGTCTCACTCGCCACCTGAGGACGGTGGGCGTGGTGAACGGCGTCATCGGTGCGGGTACGGAACCGGGCCCGGAGGCGCGTGCCGCGCTCGAGGCGTGCCCGTCGATGGAAGGCCTCGACCTCGCCTCACGCGTGACGACCGCGACCTCCTACGCCTGGGGAAATCCCGAGGCGCCGCATCACATCGTCGCCTACGATTACGGGATCAAGCGCAATATCCTGCGCTTGTTCGATGACGCAGGTTGTCGAGTCACGGTCGTCCCCGCGCAGACGACGGCCGACGAGGTGCTGGCCATGCAGCCCGACGGCGTGTTTCTCTCCAACGGTCCGGGCGATCCTGACGCCATCGCCTACGCGCCCGACACCATCCGGCAGATCGCCGACCAGACCGTGCCGATCTTCGGTATCTGCCTGGGGCATCAGCTCTTGGCCCTCACCTTCGGGGCATCCACGACCAAGATGCCGTACGGCCACCGAGGTGGAAATCATCCGGTGCGAGAGCTCGAGACGGGGCGTATCCTGATCACCTCGCAGAACCATGGTTTCGCGGTCCAGGGGAGCGAGCGGGAGATCCCGGGCGCGCCGGCGCTCGAGGTGACCCACGTCAACCTGAACGACGGCACCGTGGAGGGGCTGCGCCACCGAGAGCTGCCCATCTTCGCCGTCCAGTACCACCCGGAGGCGGCACCAGGTCCCCACGACGCCCGCCCGCTGTTCGGCCAGTTCATGGAAACGGTGCGAAAGTCAGAGGGGTGAAGTGGGCCAAGCTCTTGACACACAAGAGTTAACGCGGATAAGTTCGATCAGCTTTTAGCCCCCTCCCGTTGCCCGCTCTGAGGCACCTCTCATGACGAAAGCCGATCTGGTCGAGCGTGTGACCGCCCAGATTTCCCGCACGGCGGGGCCGATGATCTCCAAGAAGGACTGCGCTCGCGTGGTCGATTCCTTCCTGGATGCGATCAAGGAAGCGCTCCAGGAACAGAAGAACATCGAGGTGCGCGGCTTCGGCACGTTCAAGATCCGGCATCGCAAGACGCGCATGGCCCGCAACCCGCGCACGGGCTCGCCCGTCGAGGTGTCGGCGCGGCCGGTGCCGGTGTTCAAGCCGTCGAAGGAGCTGCGCGCCATGGTCGCCAACATCGATCTCGCGGACCTCGAGGACGAAGAGGAGGAGCTGTCGGAGGCGTAACCGCTGCACCGATCAATGCTTGCGCCTCGGCTACGTCCACGTGCCGGGGCGTACCTGTTTCGGGCATTCCCAATCACGGTGCGGCCCCATAGCATGCATACATGAGCGTGACCGTGCTTCTTTTCGCCTCGTATGCCGACGCGCTGGGCATGAGCCGCATGTCCATGGAGCTGCCCGAGCAGGCGACCGTGGCCGACGTGCTGGCGGACCTCAAGCGTCGACCGGGCGCGGCGCTGCTGCCCCCCTCGCCACTCGTGGCGGTGAACCAGCGGTACGCGAGCGTCTCGAGCGCCGTCTGCTCCGGCGACGAGGTAGCGGTCATCCCACCGGTGGCCGGCGGATGACTCCGGCTGTCCGGCTGCACCGCGACGTCATCGATCCGATTGCCCTGCTGCGGTCGGTCGGTCGGCCGGCCAATGGCGCGGTCCTTCTCTTCCTGGGCGTGGTTCGAGAAACGAACGACGGGCGCAGCGTCACCGGGATCGAGTACTCGGCATATGAGGCCATGGCGGAGGCGGAGCTCGCGTCGATCGCACACGAAGCCGCGGAGCGGTTCGGCACGCCCGACATCGCGATCGAACACCGGCTCGGCGACCTCGAGCTCGAGGATGCGAGCGTCGGGATCGCCGTCGCGCATCCGCATCGCGGCGCCGCGTACGACGCGTCGCGCTGGATCATCGAGGAGCTGAAGCGGCGCGTGCCGATCTGGAAGCGCGAGCGCTACGTGGACGGCACGCGCGAGTGGGTCGATCCGCTCGGCCGACCAGCGGCAGGAGCCCATCCGTGAGCGCGCTGCGCGATCAGTTCGGGCGAACCATCGAGTATCTGCGCATCTCGGTCACGGACCGCTGCAACTTCCGCTGCCGGTATTGCATGCCGCTCGAGGGGCTGCCGTGGCTCCCCAAGGCGGACATCCTCAGCTACGAGGAGATCACCGAGGTGGTCGCGCAGCTCTCGGAGATGGGGCTGCGGCGCATCCGGCTCACCGGCGGCGAGCCGACGATCCGGCCGCAGCTCTCGACGCTCGTGCGGATGCTGCGCGCCGTCCCCACCGTGGAGGACATCGCGCTCTCCACGAACGGTGTGAAGCTGCCCGCGCTCGCTGCCGAGTTGAGGGCGGCGGGCCTGGATCGCGTGAACATCTCGGCGGACAGCCTCCAGGCCGATCGCATCGTGGCGATCGCGCGCCGCGATCTCGGCTTCGATCCTGTGCGCGCCGCGGAGGCGGCGCAGGCGGCCGGGCTGGCGCCGATCAAGCTGAACGTGGTGGTGATGCGTGGCATGAACGACGATGAAGTCGTGGACTTCGCGCGGCTCACGCTCGACCACCCATGGCACGTGCGATTCATCGAGCTCATGCCTGTGGGCGAGATGGAGTCGCTCACCGAGGAGCACGTGGTGCCGAGTGACGAGATCCTCGGTCGAATCCGGAACGCGTTTGGCGTGCTCGAGCCGGCGGCGGGTCCACCGCGCGGCAACGGGCCGGCCACGTACTCGCGCATCCCCGGCGCTCCGGGCAGCATCGGCGTGATCACGCCCATGACGCACACGTACTGCGGGAGCTGCAACCGCGTGCGTCTCACCGCCGACGGCCGACTGCGCACCTGCCTGTTCGGCGACCACGAGGTGGATCTCCGCGCGCCACTGCGCGCCGGCGTGGCGCTCGCGCCATTCGTGCGACAGGCGCTCGCCGAGAAGCCGGAGGCGCACGCGCTGCTACAGCGGCGCGTCGGCGGATTGAGGGCGCTCTCCCAAGTTGGGGGCTGATGCCCGGTAATTCGTGAACCGTGAACCGTGAACCGTAGAGGCGTTTGCAGTTACGGTTCACGGTTCACGGTAAACGGTTCACGAGGCGTTCTGAGGCTACCATCCCACCGCGTCCCCGCTAGTTTTGTCTGAGGCAGCACTCACCTTCAGACATTCGCTCTCATGGTCAATAAGATCACCGTCGTCGGCGCCGGCAACGTCGGAGCCACGGCTGCGCAGCGCGTCGCGGAGAAGGAGCTCGCACGCACCGTCGTCATGGTGGACGTCGCCGAGGGAATTCCGCAGGGCAAGGCCCTCGACCAGTGGCAGAGCGCCCCGATCGAGGGCTTCGATTCCCGCGTGATCGGCACGAACGGCTACGACGAGACGAAGGACTCGGACATCGTCATCATCACCGCCGGCATCGCGCGCAAGCCGGGGATGTCTCGCGACGATCTGCTCAACACGAACGCCGGCATCGTCAGGTCGGTCTCGGAGCAGATCGCGAAGAGCTCGCCCAAGGCGATCCTCATCGTCGTCAGCAACCCGCTCGACGTGATGTGCTACGTGGCGATGAAGGCCTCCGGCTTTCCGCGCGAGCGTGTCATCGGCATGGCGGGCGTGCTCGACACGGCTCGCTACCGCGCCTTTCTCGCCGAAGCCCTCGACGTCTCGGTACGCGACATCCAGGCGATGGTGCTCGGCGGACACGGCGACACGATGGTGCCGTTGATCTCGTACACGAGCGTGAGCGGCATTCCGATCACGCAGCTCATGGACAAGGCCACGCTCGACAAGATCGTGGACCGCACGCGCAACGGCGGCGCGGAGATCGTGAAGCACCTCAAGACCGGGTCGGCGTACTACGCGCCGTCGGCGGGCGCGGTGCAGATGGCCGAGGCGATCGTGAACGACCAGCGCCGCATCCTGCCGTGTGCGGCATGGCTTCAGGGCGAGTACGGAATGAAGGATCTGTTCCTCGGCGTGCCCTGCAAGCTGGGGAAGAACGGGCTCGAGAAGGTGATCGAAGTGCAGTTGACTCCGGACGAGAAGGCGGCGCTGCAGAAGAGCGCCGACGCCGTCCGCGAGCCGATGGCCGCGATCAAGTTCTGAGATGTGGCTGCTGACGTTGTATAGATCGACGATCGGCAAGAAGGTGATCATGGCCGTGACCGGCCTGCTCCTCGTCGCCTTCGTGATCGGGCACATGCTGGGCAACCTGCAGGTGTTCATCGGTGCCGGCCAGATGAACGCCTACGCCGCGTTCCTGAAGAGCACGGGCGAGCTGCTGTGGCTCGTGCGCCTCGGGCTCCTCGTCGCCGTGCTGCTGCACATCCTGATGGCGTGGCAGCTCACGATGAGCAAGCGCCAGGCGCGGCCGATCGGCTATCAAATGCGAGAGCCGCAGGTCTCCACCATCGCGTCGCGCACGATGCGCTGGGGCGGAGTCCTGCTGCTGGTCTTCATCGTGTTCCACATCCTCCATTTCACCACGGGCACGGTGTTCCCGGTGGCGAGCCGGCCGGACGCCATGTATCCGCAGTTCAGCCATACCGATGTGTACGGCAACGTGATCGCCGCGTTCCGCACGCCGTGGGTGGTGGCGTTCTACGTGGTGTCGATGCTCTTCCTCATGCTGCATCTCTTTCACGGCGCGTGGAGCTCGGTGCGCACGCTCGGGCTGAGCAAGCCGTCCCGCCATCCGCTGCAGCGTCGCGTCGCGACGGCCATCGCCGTCGCCGTCTGGCTCGGCTTCACCGCGGTACCCGTCGCCGTGTTCTTCGGAGTGATCCGGTAGATGCCTCTCGACCTCAAGTCCAGGATCCCCGCCGGCCCGCTGCCCGAGAAGTGGGACAAGCACCGGTTCGACATGAAGCTCGTGAACCCGGCGAACAAGCGGAAGTTCAACGTCATCGTCGTGGGTTCGGGATTGGCCGGCGGCGCGGCCGCCGCGACGCTGAGCGAGCTGGGATACAACGTCCGCTGCTACTGCTACCAGGACTCGCCGCGCCGAGCGCACTCCATCGCCGCGCAGGGCGGCATCAACGCGGCGAAGAACTATCAGAACGACGGCGACAGCATCCAGCGGCTGTTCTACGACACGATCAAGGGCGGCGACTTCCGGGCCCGCGAAGCGAACGTCTACCGGCTCGCGCAGATCAGCGTCAACATCATCGACCAGTGCGTGGCGCAGGGGGTGCCGTTCGCGCGCGAATACGGCGGGCTGCTGGCCAACCGCTCGTTCGGCGGCGCGCAGGTCTCGCGCACCTTCTACGCGCGCGGGCAGACGGGCCAGCAGCTGCTGCTCGGCGCGTACCAGGCGCTGGAGAAAGAGGTGGACAGGGGCGGCGTCACGATGTTCCCCCGCGCCGAGATGCTCGATCTGATCGTCGTGAACGGGCGCGCGCGCGGGATCGTCGTGCGCGACATGGTGACGGGGGCCATCGAGCCGCATCTCGCCGACGCCGTCGTGCTGGCGACCGGGGGCTACGGGAACGTGTTCTACCTGTCCACGAACGCCAAGGGCTGCAACACCACGGCCATCTGGCGCAGCTATAAGCGCGGTGCAGCGTTCGGCAATCCGTGCTTCACCCAGATCCATCCGACCTGCATCCCGGTGCAGGGCGAGCATCAGAGCAAGCTGACGCTGATGTCGGAGTCGCTGCGCAATGACGGGCGCGTGTGGGTGCCGAAGCGCAAGGAAGATTGTCCGAAGCCGCCGAACGAGATTCCCGAGGACGCGCGCGACTACTTCCTGGAGCGGAAGTATCCCGCGTTCGGCAACCTCTCGCCGCGCGACATCGCGTCGCGCGCCGCCAAGGAAGTGTGCGACGAAGGGCGCGGCGTGGGCCCCGGCGGTCGCGGCGTGTATCTCGACTTCGCCGCCGCGATCGCGCGGCTCGGCGAGGACAAGATCCGCGAGCGGTACGGCAACCTGTTCGAGATGTACGAGCGCATCACGGACGAGAATCCGTACAGGGTGCCGATGCGCATCTACCCTGCGGTGCACTACACCATGGGCGGGCTCTGGGTGGACTACAACCTCATGAGCACCATTCCCGGTCTGCACGTGGCGGGCGAGGCGAATTTCTCCGACCACGGTGCCAACCGGCTCGGCGCGAGCGCGCTCATGCAGGGGCTCGCCGACGGCTACTTCGTGCTGCCGAACACGATCGGCGACTATCTGGCGTCGAACAGGCTCGAGCCCGTGTCCGCCGATGCACCCGAGGTGAGGGCGGCGGTGGCCGACGTCGCCACGCGCACGAAGCGGCTGCTGGACGTCCGCGGGACGCGCACGGTGGCGTCGTTCCATCGCGAGCTTGGCAAGATCATGTGGGAGTACTGCGGCATGGCCCGCGACGCCAAGGGGCTCGAGACGGCGCTGGAGCTGATCCCGAAGCTGCGCGAGGAGTTCTGGCGCGACGTCCGCGTGCCCGGCGACGGTGCCGAGCTGAATCAGACCCTCGAGCACGCCGGTCGCGTGGCGGACTTCCTGGAGCTGGGGGAGCTCATGTGCCGCGACGCGCTGCATCGCGAGGAGTCATGCGGCGGCCATTTCCGCACCGAGTACCAGACGCCCGACGGCGAGGCCCGGCGCGACGACGAGCATTTCGCCTACGTGGCGGCGTGGGAATACTCCGGCGAAGGCAAGGCCCCGATCCTCAACAAGGAGCCGCTCGTCTACGAGAACATCAAGCTCTCACAGCGGAGCTACAAGTGACCGGCACGGGCGGAACGATGAATCTCACCCTCAAGGTCTGGCGGCAGGACGGCCCCGACTCGGCCGGCGAGCTCAAGGAATATCAGGCGACCGACGTCAGCCCGGACATGTCGTTCCTGGAGATGCTCGACGTCGTGAACGAGCGGCTGATCGAGACCGGCGCCGAGCCGATCGCCTTCGACCATGACTGCCGCGAGGGGATCTGCGGCATGTGCGGCATGATGATCAACGGCGTGGCGCACGGTCCCATGCGCGGCACGGCCACCTGCCAGCTCCACATGCGCAGCTTCAGGGACGGCGACACCCTCGTGATCGAGCCGTGGCGCGCCCGCGCGTTCCCTGTGATCAGGGACCTCGTGGTGAACCGCGGTGCGCTCGATCGGATCATCGCGTCGGGCGGCTTCATCACCGCGCCCACCGGCAGCGCGCAGGACGCGAACAACCTCCCGGTCGCCAAGCAGGCGTCCGACGCCGCGATGGACGCCGCCGCCTGCATCGGCTGCGGTGCGTGCGTGGCCGCGTGCCCCAACGGCTCCGCCTCGCTGTTCACGGGAGCGAAGGTGGCCCACCTCGGGCTCCTGCCGCAGGGGCAGCCGGAGCGCTACCGGCGTGCGCTGCGGATGGTGGCGCAGATGGATCTCGAGTCGTTTGGTGGATGCACGTGGTTCGGCGAATGCCAGGAGGCATGCCCGAAGGAGATCAGCATCGACGTCATCTCGCGGATGAACCGCGACTTCATGCGCGCCGCGGTGACGAAGGTGGATGAGCGAACGGGCGGGGGCGAGGGTTAGCAGCTATTAGGATCAACAGCAAACTGAACGCACGGAAAAGGCTGAAAGGGCAGGAAAAGGCGGATCAAGCACACCGGCTAGTAACCGGCGCCGAGGCGCATCCCGCCAATCCCAAAGGCTTTTCTTTAGGTGTTGCAGGGCTGGCCGTGCCGCCACAGACCACGCCCATCGTTGGGGCGATCCGCAGTTTTCCTGCCTCTTCCGTAGTTTCCGCGAATTCTGTTGCAGTGAGTCCGATTACTGCACCCTCTCGTGACCACGTGACCACGGCCGCAGGAGCACACGATGAGCGAGACGCCGAGGGACGAAGGGATTCCCGACCGCTACGATCTCCCGGAGAAGGCGCTCGGCGGCGCGGACGCCGTGCCCGACACCAACTACCTCCCGCCGGAGGACGAAGGGCCCGAGCAGCGCAAGGGGCGCGGCCCGGTCGGCGCGGCGGTCTCATCGGGAAATGGCGCCGTGTGGGGCATCATCGCCTTCCTGATCGTTGCTGCGGTGCTCGTCTTTGTGCTCGGACTACTCGGCATCGGCCAGTAGCACTTAAAGCATCGGGAGTGACAGGGCGAATTAGTCCGCTCTGTCTACATAGTCGCGCGGTCTAACCAACCGGCCGGCCTCGCTGCATTTTCTCCGGACCCAAGGCTTCGTGGCGACGCGTGCACTCACGCCAGTCGTCGCGGACGCCTCCTCACATCCCTTCCGGAGGTCGGTGTGCTCCACGTGACGCGTCTGTCGTTCATCGGGCTCGCTTTCATCATAGGCGGAACCGCCGTCTCGTCGCCGCTCAGCGCGCAGGCGCCGTCGCCGGCGGGGTCGTCCGAAGTGCGCGCCGGCTACGCGAAGCGCGAAGTGCGCATCCCGATGCGCGACGGCACCACGCTGTTCACGTCGATCTACACGCCGCGCGATACGACGCGCTCGTATCCGATCCTCCTGATGCGCA